>JACRAC010000055.1 GCA_016213555.1 Candidatus Aenigmatarchaeota archaeon
AAGAAGACCATTTACAACACGTTCAAACTCTTCTCTCGGAATACAATTCTCATGACAATCTTTACAATGTTCATGCATCTAATCAATTAGAATCCCAAGTAAATCAAGATTTCGCTATTGAGCTAAATAGTTACAAATCTTTAGGATCTTCATTAGGATCAATTCTTGATTGGGAATTTCAACAACTTACTAACTCAAAAGAAAATCCACAGACTATTGTAAGTTTGTTATATAGAAGAGCTGGATTAGAAGAGCCTAACGTAACTATTTATCCTCTTGCTTCTTAATTTTTCTATAATCTTGTTTCATATCTATATTGCTCATACAACCCTATTGAGAAAAGTATTATTCCTATAATGATTGTAAATAACACTAGTTGGTACACTTCTTTTATTGCTGGACATCCTACAATTTTACCTAATGCAAATCCATCATCTTCTATTTTTATATCCAATGGAGTTTGAGTTTTTGAACACTGGTCTAAGTATTTTTGCATTGTAAATAAATTTAATATTCCGTATATTAGCAATATCAAAGATAGAAGAAATATAAAAGTAATCATCAGATAATGGAGATTCTTTTTTACCATTCTATAATACTGTATATTTTGTTTAAATTATTTTTTTGATTCTTCAAGTTTAAGCTCTTTATGAGATTTATAGAAGAAATAAGCCAATACACTTATTGTTACTATAGGAGATAACCAAACTGGTATATGTGCTCCAAATCCTTCAAGCAACATTATTACTCCTAATGCGGCTATTGAATACATTGCACCATTTTTCAAGTATTTGTATTTCTTAATGTTGTCTATATTGCTTACTGTTATTTGTCTCAAAACAATAGCTCCTATACCATTTCCTATCAATATCAATGGTACAGCTAAAGTAAATGCAAATGCTCCTAGAACTCCATCTATAGAAAAGCTAGCATCAATAACTTCTAAATATAGTAATTTGCTTATGTCAGATAGCTTACCTTTTTTTAGCATTTCCTTTTCTTTTTGCTCTGCCTGCTCTCTAAAACCGTTTACTATGAAGAAGAGAGATCCTCCTATAGCTGCACCAAATGCCATAAGTGAATTTGAGTTTATTCCAAACCAAATTATTGCTGTAAGTAGTAAGGAAACTGCAGCATAAAACCAGAAACCTCTTTCATGTATGTATTTTTCTCCTCGTAGACCATAATGTTTGTCTTCCATGAAAAGCCAATGTATGAATAAAAATAATAGGAATATACCACCAGCTGCAAGTAATGGTGGAGCTGCTGATTCTATAGCAAGCGCTATGCTTGGATCTGCATTAAAAGCAGCGGTTATTGTTCCCATTACTCCTAGTGAAGGATGTAGCGCAAATATTATCAAAAATGGCAATAACCCTCTAACTAGAAAAACTGCGAAAAATAAACCCCATGTAAGGAACCAGCGTCTACCTTTTTCGCTCATTGTTCTTAGAACGTCTGCATTTATCACAGCATTGTCTATACTACTAACTATCTCGAATAATGACAATCCTGCTATTGTAAGAATCATTAATAATATTTCCATGGGATTCCCGTTCTATAGATTTAACTTATGAAGGCTTATAAATCATTAGAAGACTAGATTATTTATGAAAATCTTAGGTTGAATTTCATTAACCTAGACTTTTCAAGAATAGTGGTGATGATATTTGAAAATATTAGGGTTAGTTGACGATCTGTTTTTGATAGCAAAGGTCGAAGGTGCTATAAGCAAAGCTAACTTGAGCATAAAATTCCTCTCTGCAGAAGATATATTGAAAAGGGAGTTTGATTATGTTATTGTTGATATGGAGCATGAGGATGCGTTTAATGTAATAGAAAAGTTTCCTGATAAAGCGCTTTGCTTTGGATCTCATGTTAAGACAGATTTATTTCAAAAAGCTGGTCTACTAGGCTGTAAGAGAGTTTTTGCAAGATCTGTCTTCTTTGATAAGTTATCTGAATTACTTAGATGATTTTTATGAAAATCTCTATTTATAATATGAATTATGAGAAAAATATGTATCCAGATTTAACCTATGAAACTGCTTGTGATTATACTATTTCTATACAAAGTCCTTGTCTTTCAGATGCTGTGAAATTTCTTTCATTTATGACAACTCTATATGGAGGACATATGATAGTTGAATATGGTGGTCGAACACTTTCTAATGGACTTCATCAAGTTTCTGGAATACCTGTTATAGTTGGAGTGAGGGAAAAAGTCTTAGCTTAGATATTCGTTTATTATTTTATCTATATCTTTTATAGAAACATTCTTGAAAATTTTTCCATCTGGATAAATTGCTATTGTTGGTCCTTCTGAACAATGTCCTAAACATCTTGACTTTGATATGTTGAATCTATGAAATAATCCATGTTTGTTAACGTAATCTCTAAGAGCTTTTGATATCTCTAATCCTCCACGGTTTGAACAACAGTCTCCTTCTTGCCTGTCATTAACACAGACAAATATATGTCTCTCGTATTTTACTGGAACTTGTTCCATTAGTACCACTATATTTTTCTATCTATCAAGAAATGTGCAAATGCTTTAAGCTCTTCTTTTGCATTACTTTCTTTTAGAAGAGTTGCTGCTTCTTTCCAAGAATCTTCCAATATTTGCTTTGCACGTGTTTTTGCATAATCGAATGCATTGTATTTTTTCATTAATTCTATAGCTTCGTTTATCAATAAAGAATTCCATGTATGCATATTTAGGATTTCCAAAAGACGTTTTCTATCTTTTTCATCTGCTTTGTTTAATGTATGCACGACCATCAGAGTACGCTTTCCTTCATGAATATCTTCTCCAAAACCGCCTTTTCCTTTTTTGAATTCTTCTCCTATTAAGTTTAGAATGTCATCCTGTATTTGAAATGCAACTCCAATAGATTCTGCAAGAATTCCTAATTTTTCTATTGTTTTTTCATCTGCTCCTGCTACACATGCTCCAAGTTTTGCACTCATTCTAGCAAGACAGCCGGTTTTGTATGCACACATTTGTAAGTATTCTGCTTCTGTTATTTTGTCTGCATTTGCAGTTCCTTTATGCCATGAAATATCCATTCCTTGACCTAAACAGACATTTATCATTTCTTGGGTATATATTTCATATAGTTTTATCGTCTGGTCTTTTGTTAGTTTTTCTTTATGTGTCATGAAAACCTTTATTGGAAGGAAAAACATTCCGTCTCCAACATTTATTGCAATATCATCTCCGTATATTTTGTGTAAACAAGGCTTTTCTCGACGGGTTTCACTGTTGTCTTCTATATCATCATGAACTATTGTAGCATTATGGATGACTTCTGGAATTATTGAAAAATCTTTGTAATCAGAAGATTTTTTACCTAAAGCATCTATTATCATCAGCATCATAGCAGGTCTCCATCTTTTACCACCTCTATCTAAAAGATCCCAAATAGGATCTGATATAGAGAGGGTTGAAGCTTCTAAATTATATTTGTATCTAGGCTTACCTGCAAGAATCTCCATATCTTTTTCAGTATATTTTCTTGGTATGTAGTTTTCTATTATTTTGTCTATGTCTTTTGTCCTTTCTACCAAAACCTTCATTATGTCTATACTCATTAAAAACACTCTATTATAGAACGTTTCCAATGAGCTTTAAAAAGCTTTGTTGGCTAATTTTATTTAGAAGTAATGTGTTTAAATTTCAGATTGCACTCAAGCAATCTGAAATCCAAGTCGCAGTTCAAACAGAACTGCTTTTTGTTGTAAAAAATCAAGGTGATTTTTAACATGTCAGAAGTACCATATAAGAGAGGATATTTGCATGGAAAAAGTAGAGGACAGGAGACTAAGATAAACTGTGATTTCTGCTCAAAACAAGTTCCTAGATGGAAGACTTTTCCAGTAATGAGAGGATTTAGCATAAATGATCCTTTGTTAAAAAAGACAATGGACAGGAGAATGATCTCAAGTTTTCAGAGAAAAATGTATGCTTGTCCTAGCTGTGCAAGACACAGAGGAATCATAAAACCTGGAAGATCAAGAATAACAAGAGTCCATGAGAATCCTTATCAATAATTTAGCTGAATTTCTAGAATTCATGAGAATCAGTATTACTAAGCCGGTTTTTTCTAAACTAGTGTTTTCTTTCCATGGTATTGGTTAAAGACGTTTTCAACTATTTTTCTGCTTTGGCCTATATATGTAAGTGGGTTTGTTAATTCCCGTATTTTATCTGAATTTAATATTCTTGCAATTTCTGTATTTTCTATTATTACATCTGCATAAGATCTTTTTTCTTCATATGCTTGTCTTGCTAACTTTCCTAATAGATCATGTGCATAAAATCTTGGCATAGGCTTTTGCACTTTTCTATGATCTGTTAAATAAGTTAGAACTCTTGAAGATGTTACTATTCCATTTGTCCTAAGAATTCTTTGTATAGATCGTTCTCTATTAAGTTTCATGTAATAAATTACTCTGGCTAATCTTCTGATTGTAAAATCTCCCCATTTGAACATGTCTTCTAGATTTATTCTATCTGGTGCAGATGCTTTTAATGTTCTGGCATAGTCAAATTTGCATATTGCCAACGCTGTTGCCATAGCACCTATCATCCATCCATCAAAAGCTTCTGACTGTTCTTCAACAATTCTGTTTCCTCCTTTTGCCTCTTTATGAGGCATTTCAGAAGATCCTTTTCTTTCTTTAGGATCTGTATCTCTGAAAATATCTACATCATCACTAAATCCCCATCTTACATAATCAGCTAAGTTGCTCATTGTTTGAGAAAATCTTGCAATTACATAAAATATATCTGCCATAAATTCTCTTCCAGGTATTTGAGCAGGAGCTATCATGTTTCCTATTCCAAGCTTGTCGCAGTATAATTTTTGAAGAAGTATACCATCAACGTCTAAATCATTTGCTGAATGATGATTTCCTGTTGCACCTGCCCATTTTCCTTTAATAGAATTTTTATAAACAAATTTTATGAAATCTAAATCTGACTGTAACATCTCTGCAAAAAATGAAAATGTCCTGCCTGCACAAGAGGGTAAAGCATCGTATAGATGAGTTTGATCCATATGAGGATCATCTATCCATTCCATAGATCTTTCAAGTGTTATGTCTCTTAGATTTTCTAGGGAATTTATAATAACTTCTAGAGAATCTTTTAGTTGCAAAGCTTTTGCGGTTTCTGTAGTATCTGCACTTGTTCTTATTTGTCCTATATGAGGCTTTGCATTTTCTGAAACAACCTCTTCCAAAGCTTTGGCAATGGCTAAGACAGCATGATCTGTCTCGTCTTCTATTTCTCTTATTCTTTGAGGATTTACAACAGATAAACGTGCTTTGCTTACTATTTCTTTTGCAATCTCATGTGGAACTATATCTGGATCAAAGTTTGATAATGTCATAGCAGCTTCTCCTAATACTGTCAAATTATATTGGTATGTTTGTTCTTGTCCCCAAATTTTAGACATATCGTCTGTTCCATATCTACCATGACAAAGAAGACGTGGATCTATTTCTGATATTTTAAATCCAATCGGTTTTGGTTTTGTTTCCATAATTTAGGTTTCTATATATAATTTAAATCAGTTTGATATTTGCCAGAATTTTAAAATTATTTAGACTTTTGGATTACGTAGTCAGAAATGACTTTTAACATTTCGTTAAAATTCTTTTTATCTGAGTAGAAATGATCTGCACCAATTATTCTAATTAGCTTTGCTTTTGTTATTATTTTTGAGAGTTTGTTGCTTTGTTCTATAGGTACCACGTCATCTCTGTCGCCATGGACTATCAAAGTCGGTATTTTTATTTTCTTAGCTGCTTTGTAGCCATCATTATTTTTCAAATCTTCGTAGAAAGAATAATTTAGTCTTAATCTCTTGCCTTGTACATTTGTATATACTCTATAACCGCTTGTTTTCCATTCTTGCATTTCTTCATTTGATAGGTCTGTCAATGTCTTTACCTTATAATTTGATACAGGAGATCTAAGAACTAGTAAAAAAAGAGATTTTGTCTTAGACGCTGCTATTATGCTAGAAATGCCTCCAAAGCTAGTTCCTATTAATCCTATTTTCTTATAGCCTAATTCTTTCAGTAATTTTATTGCCTGTAATATACTATCTACAGCTTTTGAGACTGTTATATCATCAAAGTTTCCTTGACTTTCACCATGACCATAGAAATCAAATTTAAATGTTGATATATTATGCTTTTTTAAAATGTCTGTTAATTCACTATAGATTGGACTATTTTTATTAGAAGATAATCCATGACATATTATAAATACTGGCTTTTCCAAAGACTTTGTAGGATTTGATAAGAATGAACAAAGCTTATTACCTCCTGAATCTGTGAACCATATCTTTTGTTCCATTTACTCAATTTGGTTAATGAATGATTTAAAGGGCAGATAGTATCCTAATATATAGAAATTATTATTACAAAATCATTATATTAGAAGATATTGTGGAATATATTCAATATCTTCTGTATATAGTATTTAACAAATATATATCAAATACTATATATACCACTTCTTTCCATATTTTTACTAGAGAACATAGGCAGGTAGCATTAGCTATCTCTATAGATGTTGATACGTTTAGATATAGGTAGATTTAAGATGGTGCAGAAAGACAAGTATTTCTGACATTTTAAAAACTAAATTGACAATAAGGTTTTAAAAATGGGAGTTATAGACGAGAGAGATGAGGAACAAAGTTTTATGGACTGGTTTGTTCATGGTAGCAGAAAGAAGGCTGAGAAGAAAAAGCAAGAAAAAGAGCTTAAACAACAGTCACAAAGCGAGTTAGATATACAAAAACAAATTGAAGATCAAATTAAAGCTCAGGACGCTAGTCAAAATATTTCTACAGCTGATAAACAGAATACTCCGGTTATTGTTCAACAAGCTATTCAACCAAGCGTTCAACAGCCTGCATCTTTACAACAAGTTTATCAACAGTCAAAAAAAGAAGAGAAAAAGATAGTTTTGAAAAGACCTTCTAAATATCCAAAATTTGTATTATCAAGACCAAAGTTAAATGGGATTTCAAATGATGCAAAAGAAGCTACATATCCGTTGATAAGCCCTTATGCTTATGCTGAAATCAAGGATGATGGAGGAATGTTATACTATAAGGTAATTGAGCCTGTTATAGATGATGAGGAAAGAAAAGCCTTGGATAAATTGAAAATAGCTTTAATACATTTTATAGATATTCCCATGACCTCTGTAAAAGAGGAAAGAGAGTTAGTAGAGTTTTTAGAAGAAAAAGTTCAGTGGCTTTTGGAAGAAACAGACATATATGTTGATGAAAAATCGTATACAAAGATAATGTATTATTTATATAGAGATTTTATTGGACTAAATTCTTTAGAACCTTTGTTAAGAGATCCTTATGTAGAAGACTTGGCTTGTGATGGAACAGGGGTAAATATTTATGCAATACACCAAAGATTTGGTACATTGAGAACTAATATAACGTTTGAAGATGAGGATGAATTGAAAGAATTTGTCGTAAAACTTTCTCAAAGATGCAACAGATATATTAGTTATGCAGAACCAATGCTAGATGGAAGTTTGCCAGATGGAACAAGAGTAAATGCTACATTAGCTAGGGATGTTACAAGTAGAGGTCCTACATTTTCTATTAGAAAATTTAGAGATAAGCCTTTTTCTCCTATAGAGATGATAGGATTCAATACAGTTGATTCTGATATTCTTGCGTATCTTTGGATTGTTATTGAGAATGGATCAAATGTATTGCTATGTGGTGGAACTGGAACAGGTAAGACTTCTTTGCTAAATAGTATATGCATGTTTATGCCAGAAGAAGCAAAAGTCGTATCGATAGAAGATACAAGAGAATTAAGGTTAAATCACGAAAACTGGCTTCCTGCTGTTGCTAGAATTGGTTTTGGTGGAACAAAAACAGGAGAAGTTACTATGTTTGATTTACTAAAAGAGAGCTTTAGACAAAATCCAAACTACATAATAGTAGGAGAGGTAAGAGGCGAAGAGGCTGCTGTAATGTTCCAAGCCATGGCTTCTGGTATGACTGCAATGTCTACTATGCATGCAGGTTCTGCAGACGATGCTTTGAAAAGATTACAAACAAGGCCTATATCTTTACCACCAACTTTGATGGAGACTTTGGATGTGCTAATTGTAATGACACATGCTTATGAAAAAGGGCCTGCTGCTCGTCGTATAAAAGAAATGGCAGAAATACAGACTGTAAATTCTGATACAAACAAAGTAGATATAAATAGAGTATTTACATGGGATCCTGCTAATGATAAATATAATCACAATGAGGCAAAAATGCTAAAAGAGATTGCAATGAAAAAAGGATATTCAGAAAAATACATTATGCAGGAATTAGAAAATAGAAAAAAAGTTATAGAGTGGCTTTCAAATAAGCAATTAGATTGGAAAACTGTTACAGATTATTTTACAGAATATAGAAGGAATAAAGATAAAGTTATGAAAATAATCTCTGGGCAAGCACAAGAATTGGGAGAAGAACCTTTGAATAAAAAGACAGAAGTTGTATCAGAACCAACACAAGAAAAGGAACAAAAACAGAATACTAAGATAGAAACTCAAGAAAAGAAAGCAGGAAATGAGATGAATATTCAAGCAGTTTCTTGAGAATTTCAAAGTAAACTATATTTATATACTATATCAATATATTATTTGATATTAAGTTGAATTTTATGGTAAGTGATAAATACGCTGGTTTTTGGATAAGATTGGGGGCTTACTTATTGGATTCTCTTATAGTTTCAGTTCCTTCTTTAATTATATTTTTTGTATTATCCTTTAGTATGGGATTTATGGGAATGATTTTAGGAATTATTGTTTCTGTGATCATAGGATGGATATATAATGCTAGTTTAGAAAGTTCTGAAAAACAAGCAACCATAGGAAAACAAGCTGTTAGTGTGAAGGTCGTTGATTACAAGGGAAAGAGAATAAGTTTTGGACTAGCTACTGGAAGATATTTTGCAAAGATCTTATCTGCATTAATAATATTGATAGGATTTTTCATGATTGGTTTTACAGAGAAAAAACAAGGATTGCATGATTATATTGCTAATACATATGTAGTTGAAGCAAAAAAGTGATTGTAAATGGCAGTAAGAAAAGGAAATAAATCTGGAAAAAAACCAAGTGAAGGAATGGCTCTTGCTGGACTGATCATCAATCTTTTAATTTTACCTGGGCTTGGAAGTATTATCAATGAGAAGATCAAGGAAGGTGTTTGGCAGATTATTTTGGTAGTAATAGGAGTTATATTAATTCTTGTAGGTGTATTTACCATGCATTCAATGCTAGGATGGGGTCTTCTAGGGTTAGGAATCATACTTGCTTCTGCTGCATGGATATGGGGACTTATTACAGGAATAAAGTTGATTAGAGAGTCTAAAAGATAGGAGAGAAACCAAGGGTTCCCTCCTTATTATCCTTCCTTCCTAAAAAAATATAAAAGATGGTTGTATGGTATCTAAAAAAGTAAATAAAAGAGTTATAAAAAGAATTGATCCTTGGTCTTTGTCAAAAGTTTATGCATTAGGATTAGGATTAATTGGGTTTGTTTTAGGCCTTATAATTGCTATATTCTCACTTGCTTTGGGATCTATAAGTGGCATGGCATTTTTTGCTTTTGGAGTTGCAGCAATTATAGTACTACCAATACTTTTTGGGTTGATAGGTCTGGTTGCTGGTGCTCTGACAGCTGTTGTATATAATTTAATTGCACATCATTTTGGAGGAATAGAGTTAGAAGTAGATAGTAAATAAATTTCTTATAGTTTTCCCATTATACTAATATCATGAATTGTGGACTTTGTGATGCTATAAATCAGGACTATAGACTGGTTAAAGAGTTTAGACATTCTATTTGCTCTATTATTAAATGGCCTCTTAAACTAGGTCATGTTATAGTTATACCTAAAAGACATGTTATAAATTTTAATGAACTTACAAAAGATGAGGCTAAAAATCTTCTTGATTTATTAGGATATATGAGTAATATTCTTCAAAAGGCTTTTGGAGACAATACTGTAATCCATACAAATATAGGACTCCATAGGTCAGAGGAGCATCTACATATTCATATGCTTCCAAGTAAAGGAGGAATAAGAGAGCTTGTATCTAGTTTAGAAGGGGTTCCCTTGAGAGAAGATGTGTCACAAGAGAAAACACAAGAAATGAGAGACTATATTCTGAAATTTGCTTAATAGGATTTTTTATAGTAAGCGAATCCAAATTTATTATGTATAAATTTGGGGATTTGAAACTTAGTCGCATTTATTTCATAAACGCTCCTAACCATCAAAATCACTGACGTGATTTTAATATGAAGGCTTACATAAGATATTTTGGTAAATTAGGTATTAAGTGGTTTAAGTTTAAGGGCATGCAGACTCAGTTGCTAAAGAGTGGACAAGATCTTTTCTTGGAGTATTATGTTGGAAGAATGATGTTTTTTTCGCTCTTGGCACTTGTTCTTGGATTTGCTTATATGAGCATAGCATTTTTGTTGTTTGGTCTTGGTGTTTTTGGAGTATTCTTAGCATTTGTATTGTCTATTGCATCTGCTGGATTTGTTTTTGCATTATTTTATTTGTGGCCAATAAAGTTGATTGCTAGCAGGAAAGAAAATATTGAGGCTAATATGCCTTTTGTTATAAATCACATGTCTGCTATTGCAACTTCTGGTGTACCGCCTCATACTATGTTCAAGCTAATTGCAGATACATCTGAATATGGAGAATTGTCTAAGGAATGTGGCAGAGTTGTTAGAAATATGGAAATACTAGGTATGGATGTAACCTCTGCTATTAAAGAGGTTAGTTCTAGAACTCCATCATTAGCTTTGAAAACTTTTCTAAATGGGATAACAAGTACTGTTCTTAGTGGTGGAGATCTTAAGGGATATTTACATGATGCAGCAAAAGAAGCTATGAATGATTATAGACTTAGAAGGGAAAAGTATATATCTACTTTAGCTACTTATGCTGATTTTTATGTTGGAGTTCTTATAGCTGCTCCTTTATTTTTTGTTTCTGTTATGTCTCTATTGGCTGTTATAGGAGGTTCGTTGTTCGGAGTTAGTTTACCCCTATTGATGGCGCTTGGAATCTATGTGTTGATTCCAATGATGAATATGATATTTATAATATTTGTACATGTAACACAACCATCTGTGTAAATGGTGAAATTAAAATGGGATTGTTTAAAAAAGAAGAAAATAAATTTCCTTTCAAATTCAAGAGAAAGAAAAATACTCTAACAGCTACTGAAATGAGTATTATAGCTGTAGCTATAGGAGGGGTTATTGCTGTAATCAATTTTATGTTTTTTATTGGTTCTCCCCAGTTGTTCGGACTTCTTAATTTAGTAGCTGTTTTGATAGCTTTGGCTTTACCTATTTATAGAAAGTTTACAGAATACGCCACTATCAAGAAGATAGAAGCTATATTTCCACAGTTTCTAAGAGATGTTACTGATAATATTAATGCTGGAATGACTTTGCCTCAGGCTATCAAGACTGCTTCAGAAAATGATTACGATGTGATGAGTGATTACATAAAAGAGCTGAGTGCAAAGATAGGATGGGGAATTGCCTTTGATAAAGCTTTTTTGAATTTTGCAGATGCTACAAAAAGTAAAGTTATAAAAAGAACTGTAAAGGGTATAATAGAGGTTCATAAGCATGGAGGAGCTATTAATGTAGTATTAAGGGCTATATCAGAATCTGTTCTAGAACTTGAGAGAATAAAAAAGGAGAGAGAGACAAGTGTTTATGGACCTATGGTTACTGGATATTTCATATTTTTCCTGTTTCTAGGTATTATGATTACAATGGCAAAGGTTTTGATACCTGCGTTTATTACACAGGGACAAGGAGAGGTTGAAAGCGTAAGAACATTTTTTACAGATATGTTTAGGAATATGGTAGTTATACAAGGAGTCTTTGCTGGAATAGGAATAGGTAAGATGGCTGAAGGAACTGTTTCTGCTGGAATAAAACACGCTTTTGTTCTAGCTATAATTGGCTATACTGTATTCATTGTTCTGTAGAATTTTTACTGATTGCAAAGCTTTTGCAGACATAGATACAACCTTTTCATAGTGAAACTATCGGCTTTAAATAGTTTATTGTACATTTCTAAGTTTGTGATAAATATGACAGATGCGTATAAAACAAATGATAAAAGTGGTAATGATAATACAGGAGTATATAGTACACCAACATCAACAGGTGCTTATCAGGCTTCACCTATATTACAAGAACCTGGAATAAATGTTAAATCTGCGCCTTCACCAGGTCGTAGCCTTTTTTGTGTCCTTAAACCAATAAACAAACCTTCTCAATAGATACTAATTTTATTTTTAAAAACCTTTATTTCTTCAGATAGTAAAATCTATTATGCGAAAATTGATATTACTTATTGCTATTGTTACTATGTTTGCTTCTATTAGCTTTGCTCATACAGTTGAGATGAATTTCAAATATAAGATTTCTTCTTCAGACGATATTTATATCAATGGTATAAGGCAAAATGGAGATATAAGCTTTTTAGCTCTTGACAAGAAATATGGGGTTTCTCAAAGTGGTACAACTGTTGCTGGATTAGTTTTTGCTGGAAATGTATTCAATGGATTGACTTATAGGTCTGGAAGCATATACTCATTCACCATGAAACAAGATGAGGACGGAAACAGAGCTTTGATAGTATTAACTAATGGATCTTATTCTACAATAGATTCTAAATATGAAAGCGTAGGAAAGCTGTTATCAACCTCTTTTGCTTATCCAATATATACAGCAAACAATTTTCCAATAGCTCTTCAACTTCAATATGATGATACAGATCTTGTAAATGATCTAAATTGGCAAGGGCAGAAGACTTTGCAGGTAACAAATGAAGGTAAGAATGATAGAGGGGTTGTCAAGATAGCGATAAGACAGATTAGATAAGGTTTTACAATGAATGTTTTTGTATCTCATGCTATTACAGTAGGACTGGCTATACTGGTTATAATTGCTTTAGTTCTATCATTAAATTCTGTAAATTCACAATGGTCTGATTTTCTAAGAGAATATGAACCAAAACATCTATGCGCTTCTATACAGAACTCTGTTGATATATTGTATTATCCATATGACAAATCCAGTAATATGGGAAAACTTTATCTAAATCTTCCAAAGACTTTAGCAGGGTCTAGTTATTCAATAAAATTCAATAATAATACTGTACTAATTGATTCAAAAAAACAATACACTTGTAAAATTGATAATAACTTATCGTTGATAGGAGAGGCTTATTCAAATAATGTGTATTTGGAATATACTTCTCCAAATATAATTAGAATATCTGATGTGTGATTGAAAATGGAGGTTGATTATTTATTAGCTATTGGGATATTTGTTGCAGTATTTGCATTTTCAATAGCTTTTGTATCAAATAATGTGCTTCAAGAGAAAGAAACTATAAAATCAGATATTATTAAAGAACAAGCAGAAAATCTTTTCAATGATATATCTTCTGGAAAAAATATATCCTTGATTTCTCCTATGTATAGATTATACATATATGCAGAAAATAAAAATTCTACATCAGTAAAAGAGCTTATAACCGTGGACCTAAATAAGTATGGAAGCAATGACCCTTATTCTGTATCTATATATGACCAAAATAATAATAATTATAATTATGCTGTTGGAACAGGACAGATAATGTTTTCTTCTCAGATATCTGGAAGCTCATCAAAATCTTTTGTTCTTTACTACGATGATGATAGTAATTTTCCTACAAACTCATCTAATGTACAAGGAAATGATACTATAAAAGAACAGGTATATGGTCCTGAGAAAATATATGTTGTTCAAAATAATCTATTGAATTTATTGAAAAATTCAAACCAGACAGTTGATAATTTTCATATAATAATAACTGATATTGATGGAAGGCACTTATTGGATTATGGTCCTACAATTAATGGAAGAAATGTTATTGTAAAGAGAAAGCCTGTTGTAATTCAGGGTAATGATAAGATTTTATATAAAGGATGGCTTATTGTAAGTTTTTTTGATTAGGTGTTAAAAATGAAGGGAGTTGTAAAAATGCTTGAGGTTGTTTTGGCTGTTTCTATACTTTTGATAGGCCTTGGATTTATCTTTGTACCAAAATATTATAAAAATGTTGATCCTTTAAAACAAGATGGGTATAATGCTCTTGATATTCTATACAATGATGGAACTTTAAGAAATCTAGCAGCATCCTCTGATAATACAAGACTAAATTCTGAATTAGATCCATTTATTTCCTATAATTTCAAAGCAGTTTTTTGCAAAGACATATGCGATACTGTAAGTTTACAGAAAGATGTAATAGTTATTGATTATTATGTCTCTGGATATGTTTCTGATAATGGTCTTATATCAAATCCTAAAAAAGTGAGGTTGTATCTATGGGAGTAGAAAAGAACTACAATATAAAGCTAAAGAGGAAAAAAGGTCAAGTTTTTGTAGCAGGAGCTATACTTATATTGGTATTAATAGCGGCAATGGTTATATCTCTAAAATATACTTATCCTCAGTATGACAAGTTTCTAGGAAAGAAAATGGACAATATAGAAAGAGAAGTTAGGTTCTCGTCCTTTTCTAAAGAAGAGAGTATTTCAGAATTTTCTAGTTATCTTCAAAAAGATGTCAATGGATTTAGGGATATGTTTCTTATAGCTGAATATACTTCTGGAAATCTGAGGATAACTGTAGGAAATTATTTAAATTCTAAAACATCATTCAATATTTCTTCAAATCAATTTAATCAGACAATAGTTCTTGATAATAACCAAACAACTGTAGTTCAATATACTACTTCTGGACAGGTTAATCTAAAATTGCAATATGATATAGGTTCTGAAAAATCTCAGGAAGATTTATTAATAACAGAAGGAAGAACTGTCTTTATAGATTTTATGATAAAAGACAATGATTTTTTAAGAAGAAAGGTTATTTACCACACTGAATAATAATATTAAAAGGTCAGATAATGGACAACATGGTAGAATATATAATGGTAATTGCAATAGTAATTATAGGAGTTGGAATGGTTCTTGTTATAGGAACTCCTGTAGTTGATAAAGTAAAGGGTAATTTGGAATTTAGGGATTCTGAAGACTTTCTTTTAACATTAGATAAGACTGTAAAGGAAGTTAGCAATGAGGGTGAAGGATCTTCAAGAATAATTAAGTCTAGTGGAGGAGATTTTAGAATAAATGAAAAAGAAAATCTGATAGAGTTTTATCAAAGAACAAGCGTTTTTGATTATCTTACTAGAAAACTTAATGGAAATGTGATCTTTATAGCAGGAACTGATTCAAAATGTTATGAAAAAGATATGAATAATGATGGTATTATAGATTTGGTTATGGAAAATTCCTATCTCACTGTTGTTCTAAGTAAAGTTAATGGAACATATAATACTGCTGGAAATATTATTGTTATGAAAAATCAAAATTCTAGTATTACACCAGTAGACAGCTCTATAATTATTGATGGAAATCCTTCTACAAGTAGTGGAACAGGATTTAGCTATTTAGAAAGGGTAGGTAACGAGATACCAAAGTGCAGAGCTAGATTTTTCATGAATTCAACAATTGACTATGATATTTATTATACTTTATACAGTGGGGCAGATTTCTTAGTTGTAGATGTGAGGAATATAGGCTAATTTTTATTAACAAGCCTTTAAAAAACTCCTTAACTTAATTCTTCTAGTTAGGTGATCTTATGTCAGCTTATGATCTACATGTGTATACAAGTCATACAATAGGAGAGAATTCTTTGGAAGAAATGGCATCTTTTGCCAAGAGGCTAGGATTTTTAGGCATTGGTGTTGTAAGATTTCATACAGATCCAAAAAAGGAATTGCCTAAAACTGATATAGATCTTGTTGATGTTGTTCTGATAAAAGCTGATAAGAATATTGAAGAAATAGCTTCTAGTATAAGAAAAGAGGCAGAAATAATTGCTGTATATGGAGGAAATTATGAAATAAACAGGCAAGCATGTGAGAGTAAATATGTTGATATATTATTTCATCCAGAATTTGGAAGAAATGACAGTGGATTAGATCATATATGCGCACGAGCTGCACATGATAGTAATACTGCAATAGAAATCAATGTAAGAGAGATAATAGAATCTTATAAGAAAGGAAGAACACGAGTCCTTCTTTCTATGAAAAGAAATATAATGTTATGCAAAAAATATGGTACAAATATAATTACTACATCTTCTGCTTTATCAAAATGGAATATGAGATCTGGAAGGGAGTTAGCTTCTATATCATACCTTCTTGGTCTAGAACTTGGCAATGCTATTGATACAGTAGGAAAAATTCCTGAAGAAATTGTAAAAATAAATAGAGAAAAACTTATGCAAAAAAGATTTGAAGGAGTAATTGAAGAATAATCATTAAAATCAATGAGTTGATTTCAATATGATAGATTAATCAAGACCAAAAATTTACTTGCATTCACAATGCTCGTAATTTTCGGTTTGAATAATTATAAAAATGAGGGATAATTATGTTAGAAGATTCAAGACCAAAAACATTACCACCAAGCCTTAGGGATAAAGGCAGATATATAGTCTTTGAAATTATATCTGAAAATCCAGTTGAATATAAGGACTTTTTAGAAGCTTTTTGGAATTCTATGGTTATGTTTTTAGGCGAACTAGGATCCAGCGACTGCCAAGCAAGAATTTTAAAAAATCTTTATGATCAAAAATCTCAACGTGGTGTTATTAGATGCAAGCATGATATGGTAGAGCATGTTAGATCGAGTTTAAGCATGATTACTATGATAGGAGAATCAAGAACTTTGATAAGAATAAACGGTGTTACGGGAACTATAAAGGCTGCTAGAAATAAATATTTAGCTATGAGAGATCTAAGATCTTTTAAGTGATTTTAATTCTTTTCTGAGTAGTTAATAAAACATCCAAATTCTTGCTACATCATATATGGTTTGGATGTTAGTCCTTAACAACTTTCAAGTATTAAAAGAAATACTGTAAATAGATAGGTATGACTGATCAAGAATATTCTGAAATTTTGAAAGAGACTTTATTAAAATCTTTTCAATTTCCAAATAGGTTTTAAAATGGATGAAGACAAGTATTTAGAAATGTTGAAAAGAGCTAAGCAACTTTTGCCTAAAGGAGAGGAGACAAAAAGATTTGAGATTCCTAGAGTTGTTATACAAAATCAGGGAAGACAGACTTTTGTCAAGAATTTTAATGAGATTGCTAAAGCTTTGAGAAGAGAGCCTCAACATTTTGCTAAGTACCTCTTTAAGGAATTGGCTGTTCCAGGAAGTCTTGGACAAGAACTTAGTCTTCAGGGAAAATTTTCCATGGATTTTATAACAAGAAAAATAGATTCGTATGCAAAGGAATTTGTTTTTTGTGAAGAATGTGGAAAGCCTGATACATCTTTAATAAAAGTGGACAGATTTTATACTATGAAATGCGAGGCTTGCGGAGCTAAGAAGCCAGTTAGAAGCATTAAGTAGGTTATATTCCGGAAACTCTCATATTTTCTAATCTTATTCCTAAAGGACCTATATAATTACCTCTTGTTGTAGTCTCATTAGCTAGTCTAATGTCTTTTAGGCTAGTAAACCAGTTTCCTGATACTAGGCCACCTTTTATTGGATATGTATTATTACCATCAAAATAGTAACCAAATCTAATTTCTGATGAAAAATCTCCAGAAGTTTTATCAGGATTAAACCAAGAGAATGCGTAAACAATAACTTTTGGACTTTTATCTCCTGATAAAAGATCTTCGTAACTTGTATTTCCTGGAGCAACAACTATGTTACCAACAGGACCTGTTGGTTTAATGTCCATATATTGATAATATTGGTTGTTTGCTAAAAATCTTGTGAATATCCCATCTTCAACAAACACAACTCTTTGTCCTGGTAAACCATCATCTCCAAAATTTGTAGAACTTACACCAAATGGAATAGACGCATCACTTGCTATTGTTAATCTATCTCCTAAAGGAGTTTCTCTTGATATCAAGTCTCCTATACTCAAACTAGAATTACCAGAGTATTTCATTGCAGAATGCGCATTTTGTAATAAAGGATGACCTATTGGAGATATGCTTGCTTCTGATGGAGTGAAAAAATCTTTTACAGCAGGTCCTGTTATTACTACAGTACCCTCATGGTTAGGAGTATTTACTTTTCTTAGAGATTCTAAAGCATATTTTGCACATTCTTGTACAAGTGCTTCTGGATTAATGTCTTCAAGTTTTCTTGCATGTGTAATAGTTGTGAATTCTTCTCTTGTTTTACCATCTATTGCTAAAGCAGTTAATTCTATGTAAATTCCTGTTCTTTGTTGTGAGAGATCTAGATCACGACTGTTCATTAGATTAGTATTTCCAGAAGATAAATTAACTTCAACGTTTGTTAAAACAACTCCTTGTAATCTTGATTCTTCTCTCATTCTTTCATAAAGTTCTCTTCCAAGTTGATTTACTTGATAGGTACTAGCATCTAGTATCCTTCTATCTACCAATTCTATTCTAGGATATGAATATCCTGGAGAAACTAATAAGTAGTTTTTGTTATTCTGAGTTCTTGCATTTTCAACAAGAGTTTCTGCTAATTTAGAAACTGCTTCTTCAGTAAGCATAGATAATTCTCCTGAAGAACTGCCTATTGTAGTTTCTTCACTATCTTTTCTATTATATACAGTTATTGTTGTAAGTTTATCAGATGTCTGAATACTACATTTTTGATCATTATCAGAGAAAATCATATTTGTTTTTTTAGTTTGTTTATTAGAAACTTGAAAATCATCTACACCTTTAATTGATTCTAAAACTCTTTTTAGTCTATTCATGCTAACACCAACTTTCCACTGATATATGTTCCTCCACTACTAACACGAACAAATTCTTTATGACCTTTTCCACACCTTGCACTGCCTCCTATTTCTAGACTATCTCCTATCATATCTATGCTCTGAAGTAAATCTGGTACATTTCCTGTACCTGCTGGCATGTAAAAACATTCTCTTGTTACTTTACCATCTCTTATTTTCCATCCTCTCAAAAAAGTAAGTTGGATACCCCATCCTAAAGGATCTTCCATTCCGCTATAACCTTGATCTAGATAGACACCGTTGTCTACTCTTTCACACATTTCATCAAAGTTAATACCTCTGCTATCTGTATCAAAATATGTATTTGACATTCTTGGATAAACTGGATGATCATATGTCTCAACTCTACCATTTGGTGATCTTCTAACATTCAACCTTTTTGATAATTTTAAGAAAGAATTCATATCTGTAAGTGGCTGTTCGTTTAATATTCCATTCTGTACCATTGTTGTTGGTCCTTCTACTACAACGCCTTGATCATCAAAGAAATAAGATCCATTTTTTCCTGGAATTCCAGGAAAATCTCTAATTATAACAAGATCTGATCCTACTCTTTTTCCTATAAAGTCGCCTCCTCTAGCAGAATTCACAACTATTCTATCTGCTTCAAATCCATGTCCAAATGATTCGTGTGCTACAAGGCCAGCTGCTCTAGGACCTAAAATTACTCTGTATTCTCCAGGTTCTATTTTTCTTGCGCCAAGATGTAATAAAACCTCTTCTCCTAATTCATTTGCTATATCTTCTGGAAGATCTGCTAACACTTCATATCCAGGAGCTTGAATTATTCTAAAAGCTATCCTCTGATCGTCATCTCTGGCAGTAGGTATTAATCCTACTGAGCAGCTATAAAGTGTTTGAGATAGTGTTTTGTAATTGTCTGAAAATAGCTTATGTTTTGCACGAGAATCATGGTAAGTTCTTGCATTTACAATTCTTACATCTGTATTTATCATTTTTTCTGCTAGTCTTTGTAATATTCCAATAACTACATTTTTATCTGTTTTTGTTGGATCCAAAACTGTTTCAGTTACCCAGTGTTTATCTAAATAAGAATCTTCTACAAGTTCATGAGGAATTCCTATTCCAACGTCTACTTGAGATGAAAATTCTCTTGCTTTTCTAGCTAAGAAATTAATATCTAGACTATTTGTTGCAATTGAATATGTTGTTGTTCCATCAGATATTGATAGACAAACTCCTAGAGAAGCATTTACAGGATCTATTCTTGACTGTGGTGTCAACCCTTTTTCTGATCTTCCAAGGGTATAAAATATTTCAGTTCCACTATCTTCTGTTACAAGAACAGATGCGTATCTTTGCCCATTGTTAGAAAGTATACCTACTAAATACGGGAGTTCTGGTCTTAGTTTTTGTAAGTTTTCTGTTAAAGTATTTGTGATAAAAACACCAATTAATTTAACAGTAACCACAATCTTTAAAAATCTCTCCTTTTGTCTTATAGATCTACCATGAAATAAATAGGATATAATTTCATGCTGGGCTATATATTTAACCCAGTACTATCATCCATGATGAACATAAGTTCATCTGCACATCGAATAAATGATTTATTCGAATGTATCCGAAATCTTTACTGGGTTAAATATATATAAAATTTTATAAATAATT
>JACRAC010000060.1 GCA_016213555.1 Candidatus Aenigmatarchaeota archaeon
ATAAGTCTCATTACAACCGCTTTCTAATTTCTTCCTTTAGTTTCATCATAATTTCTTCAGAAATTTTAAAATCCTTGTTATAAGGAGAAGGATTTTTACCCCATCTATCATCTATAAAATCAAATCCTTTGAAAACTCTCTTTGTCTTATATCTAGGCATTATTTTGAAATGTAGATGAGGAGTTACATTACCTAAAGATACATAATTAATTAAGTCAGGATTGAACAGATCTATAATAACATTTCTTAATTTCTTAGTAATTTTCCAAAATTCTTTCTTTTCAGCTCCACTCATATCAAAGAAGTCTATAATACCTCTTTTGCACCAAATAACAGTTGTCCCTAAATAACACTGGTTAGAATGTAGCATTATTTTCCAATATTTGTATTCTTTTATATCAAGCTTAGAATAATCTTCCATATAACAAATATACAAATTAAGAATTAAAACTTTTTAGTTCTCTTTCTAGCAACTCTAACTAGATAACCAGCCACTCTGTTTCTTCTTTTTTTCTTATCAAGAATATTTAGCTCATCTAGATTCTTCTTGTTATTTTCATAATCCTCATTAAATCTCTCTGGATAAGCATCATAAACATCAAATGCAACTCCCTTAATGTCTTTTCCTCTAATTCTTCCCATTCAAACACCATAATTTTATAGGTTTTAATTCTTAGTAAGATTTAAATAAGCTATGAGTGAACAAAAAAAAGCTTTAGTTGCATTATCGCCTATAGGCATATTTAGTTTTTCAGAAAACCAAGATCTTGTATATTTTAAGCTTTTCGAAAAAGATCCAAAACAAGCATTTGAACAGTTTGAAAAGGGCGTTTCATCAGAGTTTCTTGATCATTTGAAAGGTTATGATGTTGAATCAAACAACCTATCAAATAAATTTATGAGAGATCATTTAAGGCAGTTAGCGCTAGATTTAACTTTTGCAAAAAATGAGGAAGAATTTAATAGATTTATATCAGAATTTTCTTTAATTTTCAGCAAAAAAAGGATGAAGTTTTCTTTCAGTAAGGATAAGTTTGTAGTACAAGCAAACAATGCTCTTGAAGATTTGTTAAGGATAACAAACTTGATGGCAGAACGTTTAAAAGAATGGTTTGGAATGCATTATCCAGAATGCAAATTATCTATGAAAGAACTTACAACACACGTTGCAACCTTTGGATCAAGAGAGAATTTTCCAGAATTCATAGAATCTGTGGGATTAGAAATATCAAAAGAAGATGAAGAAGTAATAAAATCATACGCAGAATCTATCGAACGAGTAAATGAAGAAAAGAAAAAGCTAGAAAAATACATTAGAGATTCTATGAGAGAACTAGCACCAAACACATCTACCTTGATAGATGAATTGCTTTTGGCAAAGTTGTTAGCAGCAGCAGGCTCGTTAGAAAAGTTAGCTAGAATGTCGTCCTCTTCTATACAACTTATAGGAGCTGAAAAAGCTCTCTTCCGCCATTTAAGAAAACAAGGAAAATCCCCTAAATTCGGATTGATATTTATGAGTTCTTGGATTCAAAATGTTCCTGATGAGGAAAAGGGAAAAGTAGCTAGAGTGCTTTCAGCAAAGCTGATGCAGTCAATAAGAATAGATTTCTACTCAGGAAGAGATGAATCAACAAGGTTAAAGAAAGAGCTAGAACAAGATTTGAGAAAAATAAGTGGTTAGATGAAGATAACTATTTGTGCAAGCATTGATTTTACTCATGAAATAGGAAAAATTAATGATTTTCTAAAAGAAAAAGGACATGATGTTAATATTCCACAGACAGCAGAGAAAATTCTTTCAGGAAAGTTAACATGGGAGGAATATAGAAAAGAAAAACAATCTTCTGAAAGAACTGTTGACAGAAAAGTTAACGATAATGTAATAAAAATACATTATGAAAAAATTAAGCAATCAGACGCTATATTTGTAGTAAACATAGATAAAAAAGGTATTCAAAATTATATAGGGGGTAATACATTCTTGGAAATTGGATTTGCTTATGTTCTAAACAAGAAAATATTTCTTTTGAATGATATTCCAGAAATGTTCTATACAGATGAGATAAAGGCTATGAAACCTATTATTCTAAATGGAGATCTTGAAAAAATACGGTAGAAATATGATAATAACAATTTGTTCTAGCGTAGATTTTACTCCAAAGATAATAGAGGTTAAGAAGCATTTAGAAAAATTAGGACATTCTGTTAACATACCATATTTTACTCAGATGATAATTGATGGAAAAATTTCTTATGAAGAATATCTGGTAGCTAAAGAAAAAGATGGAGATATTTTACTAAGAAAAGCACAATCAGTTGACATGATTAAGAGATATTGAAATTTTATTAAGAATTCAGATGCAATATTAGTTCTAAATTTAGAAAAGAAAGGAATTTTTGGTTATATAGGAGGAAGTACTTTGATGGAAATGGGATTTGCATATGGTCATGACAAGAAAATATTTTTATTTAATCCAATTCCTAAAAGAAGCGAGCGCATACATTACATAGATGAAATAATAGACATGAAACCAGTTGTAATAAATGGAAATATGGAAAAAATATTATGATTACATTATTTCAGAATTGCCAGAGCACATAAGCCAGATAGCAATGTCCATATGTGCAGGATTTAGACCATGTCTTTTAGAAAGATCTTGAAAAATCTTTTCATATTCTAAGTATCTCTTACCAGTAGCTGACGTTATAGGTTCTCCATTATTTGATTTTATGAGTTGCATAGTTTGCATAGTTCTAAGAATATGAATGTCAAATATAGCTAACTCCTCTCCTAATCCTATATTTCTTAAGAAATGGGAAGATTCTTTCCAACCAATTCCTTTAACATTATCAACAATCCATTCTCTAAGTTCTAGAGGTCTTTCCTTTAGTTCATTTATCTTGGAATAAATATTTTCAAAATTGTTTCTAGCTTCTACTATTCTTTTTGATTTTACATCATTAAACCTAACACAACTAAGACCTTCACATATCTGCTTTTCATCTCCATTATAGATCACACCAGAATCAAACATCCTTTTAACAGCTAATCTAGTAGCAGGAGCTTTTGTCTGCGGAACAGAAATACAAAACATAAGCTCAAAAAATATCTTTTCTTTGTCATTATGGTTATTTTTATTGCTCTCTATAAACCTATCAATCTTATCCTTTGTTATTTCATGGTATTTTAGAATCCTTTCAATCATAGAAATAAGATTAAATGTAAGCTTAAATCCACTTTGGAATTATTAAATCAATGGGATTTATTTCAGAATTCAAAGAATTTTTAAAAGAGTATAAAATTCTAGCATTAGCAATAGCCTTTATAATTGGACTAGCAGCAACTTCTTTGATTCAATCACTTGTAGACAATATTATAATGCCTATGATTATTCCTTTGCTTTCATCAGGAGCTTGGAGAACAGCTACTGTAACAATAGGTCCTGTGATACTTGGCTGGGGAGCTTTTCTAAATGCAGTAATTAATTTTGTAATAATAGCTCTTGCAGTCTTCATGGTAGCAAAATATATGATGAAAGAAGAAAAAGTAACTAAGAAATAATTAATATATAGAAAACTTTCTGTGTAGGTAGACATAATCAGGATTACTTCTTTCTACAATAATACCATCATTATAAGTTTTTAGTTCTCTTACGTAACTTCTATAATCTTTGAAGAGTAGATACCAAACAAATGATATCAACTGCTCTCTAAAATCAGATCTGTTTCTAGCTAAGTGTGCGGCATAAGATAAGCTTGTTCTTCCATTATCTGTTATTTGATTAAAATCACTTACTGGAAGCTTTCCAACATATTCTGTATACATAGTACCTAAGAATATTCTATAAATCTTATAAAACTATTTTCTATCTTCTATAAAAGAATACGCATCATAAGCAAACGCTAAATGAATAACAAACACAGTTAGTAGACCAAATGGTGTCAGTAAATTAAATCCAAAATAAATTATCCCGAAAACCACCAACAAAAAGCCTATTATCAAGAGAATAGAAAATACCTTTCTTTCTCCAGTATACACATATCCCAATCCAGGAACTATAAACTTAACTTCGCCACTTTCTAAAACTATTTCTTTCACCTAATTCATTTTGCCACTTGCGTTTACCAACGCAATTTTAGCGACTTATCTTCGTATCTGTACACAAAATCACCCAAAATACTAAGGATTTCTTCAGAA
>JACRAC010000057.1 GCA_016213555.1 Candidatus Aenigmatarchaeota archaeon
AAGAAGACCATTTACAACACGTTCAAACTCTTCTCTCGGAATACAATTCTCATGACAATCTTTACAATGTTCATGCATCTAATCAATTAGAATCCCAAGTAAATCAAGATTTCGCTATTGAGCTAAATAGTTACAAATCTTATTTATCTGAACATGAACCAAGGTTCAAATCTTTTCAAATGGGCTCGAAGGGATTTGAACCCTCGACGGCTCGCTTAAGAGGCGAGTGCTCTACCAGGCTGAGCTACGAACCCAAACTTATCTGAATAATTTGAGATTATAAGGATAAAAAGAGAGTTTGTAAACTCTCTTAATTACAATTTATTTTATAAATTTTAATAAAAAGAGAACCTAGAAACTTTCTATAATGGTCTATATACAGGGAATTTGCAGCAATTTCTATTCCAACATTGCCAGTTATATTTAATTTCTGGATATAACTGTTTACAGGCTTTTATAAAATCAGTTCCTTCCAGAGATTCTGCTTTTGATATTGCATAATTTGTATCATTTACTGACGTAATTTCTGAACAGTATTTTATACATCCTTCTGAAAAAATATTCCTAGAATTTATTTCATTTCCAGATTTGCTTGAATTGAAGAAGAAAAATACAGCTACAAGTACAACTACCACTGTAATTACTATTGCCACAAATTTTATTGGAAGCTCCATTTAATCACCATAATAACTTCTTAGTTTCATTTTGTTGATAAATTCTTTTACTCTTTCTCTAAATAAAACCAACATAATTAATGCTATGATTAATATCATCATTAATACAAGTACCATAATTATGTTATTCTTGTTTTCAGGGGTTGAGCAATTCAAACATGTGTTGTTTGCTAAGTACGTTGATTCGTTTAATGGTTGTATTGATTGGTTATTTGTTGAAGATGATTGATTTGTAGTTATATGAGTTGTTGTATTGTTTCCTGTGGTAGGCAAGCTTACATCTTCATATATTTCAAATGAACCTACCGAAGTGTAAGGTGCGTTATTTTCACTTGATGTTATATATAACATAACACATTTTGCAGATATTTTTTCAAAGGAATCGTTTATTGAATTTTCTTTATACGCAGGTTTTTTCAAGGATGATTTGTATATGTTGAAGTAGTTTATACAATCTTTACTTGTTCTAATCTCAAATGTTTTAGGTCTTGCAGGAGATTCTGAGAATAACCAGAATCCAATAATGTTCTTTTCCTTTCCAAGGTTTATTATAATATTTGCTGGAAGATTTCTAGATGTCCAATATGTATTTTCATTGGTGTCTATAGCATTTTCAGCTTCTTCATTTATGACAGAATTAGAGCTGTTTATTGTAGTGTTTTGATTTACTGCATTTTGTATGATAGGTGGTTTTGGATTTTCTACCCAGAATCTTTTTGGAGAACTTATCGTAGTAAGATTCTTTGAATCCTTTGCTATTACATAATAATCGTATGTTCCGTTTGTTTGTGTCAGATAACTGCATGTATAAGTCTCATTATTAATTAAATCACAGTATTTGTTTGAACATATTCTATCAGCACATGCGTAAGCTGTTATGCTATCGTTATCAGGATCATTTATATCAGCGTAAAATGATATTTTTTGATTTGAAGGTATAGATAAATATGATGTTGAGAAACTTTTTATCGAAGGCGCTCTGTTTATAATATCTTTTACAGTTGCTTCTGAGTATGATCTTTTAAATTGCCTAGTACTTCTACTGTATGCTGTTATTTCCTGTGTGGATAATGTTCCTATGTTTTCTATAGGTACTTCTATAGCTACTACTATTTCTCCTGATTCATTTGGATTTATTTCTACAAAATTCTTTCTATCTCCGTTTATTGTTGTTGTATATCTCCAACTTTTGTTTGAAAATACTGATATATCATACACATCTTTTTTATTACCTATGTTAGATATAACTAATCTAGTTGTGTAAGAGTTTCCTGCAATTACTTCATTTTGCTGATGTGATGGATCTATTGAAAAGTCATATATACTTTGTACAAAATCATCTACATAAAATAATCCTCCATAACTTATAGAAATATCTTTACCATCATTTGCATTAACATAGTAAGATTGATATCCTTTTCCAAGATCTACTAAATAACTACATTCATATATTTCTTTTCCTAATACATTCTTTTTATTCATGGTACACAGAGGCTTATTACATGCTTTATCTCTACATACAACAGCGTTTATCGTATCATTTTCATCGTCTGCTATTTCTGAATAGAATGTTATAGAGTTATCTTTATTGACAGTTGATGGAGTTGCCTCTATTGAAAGTATTTGAGGAGGAGTGTTTGCTACACTGATTTTTTTAATTACAATTCTTAGATACTCTGAGTATTCACTTCTATTATTGTCTACATTCATAGCCCTTACTTTTATATTATAGACTCCAGTATTTGAGAATACATGAGATCTGTTATCAACATTTCCAGAGTTTAATATATTTGATGTTTCATCAATCACACCATCTCCATTCCAATCCCATTCATACCTTAATTGTTTGTTGTTTGGATCTATGGATTCTGCTGTAAATTGATATGGAATATTTACAAATCCAGAAGTTCTTCCAATCAATAATGGCTGAGACGGTATTGAGTTGCTTGGTAATGATGATTCATTAATTACAATTCTTAGGTATTCTGAGTATTCACTTCTATTATTGTCTACATTCATAGCCCTTACTTTTATATTATAGACTCCAGTATTTGAGAATACATGAGATCTGTTATCAACATTTCCAGAGTTTAATATATTTGATGTTTCATCAACCACACCATCTCCATTCCAATCCCATTCATACCTTAATTGTTTGTTGTTTGGATCTATGGATTCTGCTGTAAATTGATATGGAATATTTACAAATCCAGAAGTTCTTCCAATCAATAATGGCTGAGACGGTTTTTTGCCTGTTGATGTATTTGAAGATAAATTTACGTTTGCTATAGAAAAATTTACAAGAGCTTTTTTAAGCACAGTGCTTCCATAACTATATACTTCAAGTTCTAAAACACTTTCACTATTACCAGCAATTATACTAACATTTATTGTTTTTTCATCTTCTTTATTTATGTAAATATCTCGGCTGCTTAAAGATGTTACCCAATCAGGATTCATTTTATAGCTTATCAGGTATCTGTCATTTATTAATCCTATATTTTTTAGTGTAAACATCAAGTTTAGTTTGTTATTTTCTTCGATAGTATAAGATCTATATTCCGGTTGTATAGAAAAATCATACTTTTCATCAACTGCGTTATTCTCAACGTCTATATTTATGCTGCTATTTGAACATCCTACTTGATTGCATGAAATTGCTGTTATTAAATGATTACCATTTTCTGCTGATGTTGTATCAAATATAAATCTTGATACTCTAGTATCTAATTCTCCTAGGAATAGGTCATCTATATACAATATAGCATCAGTCTGTTTTTCTATATCTATAGATATTGATTTATCTACAATTGAATTGTTTCTTGGAGATGTTATTTTTATGTAAGGAGCTCCTACACAATTTACATTATCATATGAACTGTATATAATCTGGTTCTTTGATAATATTTCTATAGGAATTTTGTATGAACTACTTACAGCATATTTTGATATAGTTACAGGACTGTAGTTATATATACTATTATCAATTGATACATAATCTCCTTCTTTCCATCTTACTTCTGTTGATCTTATGAATGAGTTATTGTTGTTTGTACATTGACTAGAGCTCTGGACTACTCCACAACAGCAGTTGCTACAGTAAGAAGTTTGTGCATTTGCTAAATTGCATGGATTGCTAGAACATACACCATAACTATATCCAGCTTTTACGCATTCATTAGAGCATGATGTAGCTACAAGAAAGTCTAGTTTTTGATTTAATGTGTCATGTAGTATATTCTGCTGATATACAGAACAGCTGTCTACTGACCACAATCCAGTTTCTTCCAAGATCTTTGTAATATTGACCTTTGTTGTTTTATTGAATTCTATAAATGTCTGTAAGCCTGTTATCTGGCTTTTAGCTCCAGAAGGAGACGATATATTACACTTTAATATTGCATTTCCTGAAATTCCTAGGTTTTTTATTTTTGCAGATATTTTTCCTTCATTTATTCCTGAAAGGGCTTCGTAATCTTCTATCTTGAAGCTAGTCTGTGGATAAGATATTGTTATGAGTGATCCTTGAGCTGAATCATGTATAGATGATGCTCTACAGTCTTCAAACCATGAACCATTAACAGTACAATCTACAGACCATGATCCGTATCCTAACTCAGGATTTAATATGAATGTTTTGTTTTTACCAGATTCTATTCTCTTACAATCTGAAACTTTTGATATTTTTGTACCTTTCCTATAATTGCAAGATACTATACCATAATATCCAAGAGTGCCATTATTTTCAATAGTTACATTATCTTTTTCTATTGACAGTATTCTTAGGGTTGCTTGATTTGAGAATGCTCTACAACTATTGTTATATAAAATACTCATATCTCTCATGAAATTTTCTATTTTTCCTCGAGATTCAGCGCATTGCAAGCCAGTTGACATTGATTCATTTGCTTGTCTATAAATTTCCTTTGAGGATTCTATAATAAATGATATACTATCTCTGCATGCTACATAATTCTCTCTAGGTGCTGTACATAAATCAGCACATATGTTTGCTGTTGAATATGCACAGCAATCTGCTGTCAAATGCTGTTGTCTTTTATCACTAATCCACTCATTTAATTCGTTGTAAGAATTTCCTAAACAAGTTGGGCAATTGAAAAGAAATGTAGGAGATTTTATTACTGTGTCATTAGTCTTTCCTAGTACATAATAATAGTTTGAGTTGTCTACACAATCTATAGAACATCTGGCTATATTAAATTGTGCTGAAAGATTTGAAAGTGAACAGTAGCAGTATTTATTATCTAAGGATCCTTGGCAATTTCTTAACTCTTCATTTATACATCTGGATGTTGAAGCATCTCTCCTACATATTATAAATTTATCTACTTCTGGAAGTGTTGCACCAAATTCTACTCCTGTCTGTGTTGTTTTATCACAACCGTCTTCATATAAACATTCTATTTGTGAAGAACTGCAGTCAGCACAATTTCTAGAATTTTCTCCGTCTTCTGAATTACATATAGAATTGTAGTTGCATGGGCTTATGATTAATGATAATGGTGAATCTCTGTATATAGATGGGTGAGCTTTATTGTATGTTCTTAACACATAATCTTTTCTTCCGTAATCTTCTCCTATTGTTTTTATTTTCATGGATACAGTCCCTTTTTTATCATACGTTTGGTATCCTAACACTAGAGAATCTATAGGACTTTCTCTATATTTTTCATACAATTCAAATTCTTTTCCAGCTATACTGAATACAAATTCTCCTGAACTATTGTCTGTATTTGTAACATCTATAGTATACCATGCTTCTGTGTTTTTAGCAACAATTGCTGTATTTTCTGGGAAGTTGTTTTGATCTGTTTTATCTCCTAATATTCTTACAAAAGGAGGACCTGGAGATCTTATCACATATTCTCCAGTTATATTTACATCCATTGACGGATCTTCTGTTCCTATTGTCAATGTAAATCTATATGATCTTCCAAAACTTGCGTTTTCAAGAGACCTTACACATAAATATACTGTAGATGATGCGTTATTTTGTATCCATGCAGAATCATCTATACATCTAAACCCTTGGAAAGATCTTTCTAATTTATTTTCCAATGAAATATTTTTTATAAAGAATAACATTCTAGGTTCAGGACTATCTATGTTCTTGTTTCTTATCAATAAAGGAAATTCAATCTCTTCTCCTGGAACGCCTTCTTTTGGTATTATTGATACATCTGGTTTATTGTGTCCAGGAATAGATATTGGTATTACGTAGTTATAAGATTTCACAGATTTCTCTATTTTTTGTATACTAAGATCGTTATTTACATATAACCATCTTTTGTCTACAGCCAGTGATTTTGCATTTTTAAATGCTGCAATAGTTTCAAGTGATCCTGTTATTTTATCTATTTTTAAAATCTTTCCATATATCTGGTCATTGATAGCTACAAATATACTATTTTCGTCAATAACTAAGTTTGAAATAATGTAGTCATTTCCTTGGATTTCTCTTACAATAACTAATGAGCTGCCGGCTTTTGAGATTTTTTTGAGAAGAGTGTTTTCTTCGTTTCTTTCTGTCCAATAAACGCTGTTTTCATCATTTGCTATCGTAATACCTTCTCCTGACATTAATATTGTGGGAGTTTTTGTATCTAAATTAAGTTTAATCAAATTTCCATTGAAGAAATATACGTAATTTTCATCTACTGTTATGTTAGATGGAGATGATATGTTGTATAGAATTTCAGAACTAAATGTAGTTTTGTTCATTTTTTTCAATAAAAATTGATCATTGTCTTTTTCTAAGTATATGAAATATTTACTATTTTGATCTATGTCCAGTATATTACCAAATTTTTTGTTGTATATTATTCCTGGATAAATTATTGAGTTTATTGAATTAAGATCTTCTGTGTTTAATATTCCTATTCTTTCTTTTTCAGAAGCCAGATTATTTATAAATATTAATCTATTTTCGTCATATAATAGTTTGTCTGAAGATGTTTCTGCTACAAAGTCAAATATATCTTCATAAGAAGAAATTTCTCTGGCTTTTGCAACTGTAATTATTATACTTACAGAGGTTTTAGATCCTATTGGTGATATTAATGCTCTGGCTGATTTTTCACTGCCAGGAGACACAGAAAGATTTACTAATGAACGGTTTTTATCATCTAATATTTTTCCTGACCAAGCATCAGGAGCTTGAATGTTGAAATAATATGATCTATTTTGACATTCTGGATTTTCATTATTTTTTATAGATATTCTATACTCCTTTTTCTTGTCTGTTCTCAAAACTTCTGTTATATTTACACTAGGGTCGCTGTTTGTCATTTCATAAAAGGCTCTCGCAGAATTACTTATGAATAATGTTTCATTACGGAAATCTACTGACATATTAAATGTTTTTGGAAGTCTTTTATCAGCATCAGCTGGTGTTAATGAAATATATTTTAGAAACTCTTGACCTATAATAAGTTGGTCTGATATATTTTCTGTTGTTAATCTCCAATTATCAGGTTTTCTATATTCACTATCTGTTGTTATATATGTTCCTGAAAATGGTGGAGCAGATATTTGTCTGGTGAATCTGCAGTTATTCGCTCCTACAATATATACCCAGTATGCTTTTCCAGGTCTTATTTCATTTACAAGTTTTACTGATGTACTAAATCCTGACATAGGCGGCGGCTGTGGATTTACTGTAGATTGCGCTTCTATTATGTATAGCATTTTATTTGCTTCTCTTGGTTCAGGAGCATTGTTTGTAAATGTATACCCTAAATCTGGACAAGAAGGATATGTTATTTCATTTAGTTTGTAGTTGTTTGATAATGATCCTATTAACACTAAACTTCCTGGAGTTTCAACATCTTCTAATGTTACTGGTTTTGATATACCACTGTATTGGTCAATAGATCCTCCGAAAAATCTTTCTGACTTGAAGAATACTGTGCAGTCATTTGAGGACTTGATATAGTATCCTCTTCCTGCAACTAGATTAGTTTCATTTCCTCCTGTCTCAAATGCTCTTTTTGATTGGTTCCACCACATTATGTTTTGAAAATTGCATGTATTGCTAAGTTCTGATAGTGTAATATTGTCAACTATGTTTCTTCCTCTAACAACTACTCTTGGTACATAAGGAAGAGAAAAAGGAGTCCATTCATTTGATCTTAATAAAATTACAGGATATCTTACTGTGCTGTTTATTCTTAGTAGATAATCTAAAGTTTCTCCTGAACTACACTGTGTTTTTGGAATAAACTCTCCTGCAACATATGGGCTTACTACATCTATCTCTTCTTTATATTTTGCAGAAAGTTGTTGACCATCATAGTTTTCCTGAGCAGTTATTTCAAGAGTGTAGTTTGATGGTAGCTCAGGCATTTTTACATCATTGAAACGGAAGTTGTCAAATCCGTCTATTCCTGTTAGTGAAGTAGTAGTTGTAGTATATTCTTTAACAGTTACTCCGTTGTTTATTATTTTTAGTGTTACTAATGTGCCGTCGGAAACTGATTGGAAATTTCCATCACATAAATAAGATCCTTGTGCTTCTGTGATAAGTGCACCTCCCTGAACTCTATATACTTCTGTTGTCACCAGCCCTTGTTTTGGACAATGCTGTGTCTGGAAAATGTTTGGTCTGAATATAGGATCTCCCAAGTATTCTTTTTCACATACAATAGAATTACCATTTTGTCCTGCACTTTGAACTTGGTTTCTTAAATATTCTATAGCTGCTAAGCCTATTTGAGTAGTTTCTGAAAGCTCTACTGATTTTGAAAACCCTAATTGCATAACTCCTGTTTTTGCAATGCTAAGGGATTTGTATTCTATAGATGAATCTTTCAATCTTACTTCTAATATTGATTTCTGGTGTTCTAGATCTGCTCTTACTTCTGGAGATATAACAAAAGTACCAAGTTTTTGATTTATATCATTTATAGCACTACTGGTTGCATCTACTTCTTCTTTGAGATGTTTTAGTCTGTTATTGCTATCTTTGAATGCTATGTTGCTTATTTGGCTGGCGGCTACTACAGATGCAAACTGTGTTAGCCATTGGTCATGTGTAAAACTTCCGACAATCTTTGAAACCACGGTTTGCACACCTGCTCTGAGGAGAGTTTCTTTGAAAAAGTCTGATGTAAATAAAGTGAGCTTACCTGCAAAGAAATCCGCCCTTAATGTAGGATCTGCTATAGATTGACCTACTGCAGCAACAACTCTAGTTAAAACATTTCCTACAAATTGTTCTAGAAAACCTCCGCTGAGGAGATCTCTCAATTGATGTTGATAAATATAATCAACTGCATAATTTACAGCAGCTTTTATTAAAAAGTCCTTGAGCACAAACGTCTCAAATCCGTATTGGCCACCTGGGCTTAATGTTATTAAACTTACTAATGTATTGGCCAGCCAACCAGGTAGATGGAGAACTTCAGTGAGTACAATAGTTGCTGTCCCAACATATATTGCATTTACAAAAGCTACCCATGTAAATGTTCCGCCTGTAAGAAATGTTGTTATTATTGCTATTATGATTTTTCCAACAAATCCTGGACCGCATACTGTATGATGGCATTGCTGTATTGTTGTTTTAAATCCTCCTGGGCATTCTGGTCTGAATTCTGTACATTCCCATATCCAGTTTCCTGTTTTATGTTTTGAACATTGTTCAATTGTAGTATCATGGCACCATCTCTGCGAACCACATGGACATATATGAGTGTCTCTATCAACATGACCTACTACGGATATTAATTCTCCTGGAATAAATTGCGAGTATGATTCTAGAAATGGATCTGATCTAGGCTTTGAGGATACCTCTATCTTAAGATCTGGAACCTTTCCATTTATTTCTGTAAATCCAAATCGTGCTTTGAAACATGCGTTATGGCTACATTTATCCATACACTCATGGTATGCATTTCCAAATCCAGCATATCTACAACTATTTTGACATTGTGATGATATTTCAAAAAAATCACAGGGTACTACATCTGCTAATAAATATATTTCTACAGAATTACCATATATAGGTGTGTCATAAAATACAGTTTCTTTTACTCCTGCTGCAAGATTTTTTGGGCCGTTGAATACTGTGTTTCCATTTACTTTTATTTTATCTATTTTCATTTTTTCTGTAGGAACTATTTTGATTCCTTTTAGTAGTTGATTTTTTGCATAAGATACTATACAATGTGCTGTTGCACCTGATGGTATTGTTGAATTTATATCATGTATTTCTGGAGAAAGAATAGGTATACCTCCTATCATTTGACTTCCATTAAATCCTGCATTGTTTGTATATTTTATTATTGGAATTGCTTTATGTGTTATTCCATTTTTTGTTATAGATATTATTGGTATTTTTCCTACAAATTGTACAGATTCTGAAAAAGGCATACCTGAATCTATTGGTATTGTGTTAGATGCTGCTGAAAGTATTGTTTCATTTAAGATTACTAGTCCTTGTATTCTGCTGTCTATTGGATCGTATTCAGAAGGGTCTTTAATTAATATTTGGTTATCTGATATAAGAATATCTTTTCTTGTTCCATCTTGATAAGATACTTGTATTCTCTCTTCTATACCACCTGTTGAGTTTGTGCTTGTCATTGTCGGTAATTTTACTTCTCTGTCTGGTGATGCTAAAGTTTTATTAAAAATTTCTATACCAGTAGGTATTGTTTTGTTTGTATACCATCCAGTAGATGGATCTGGTACAAAGGCAGAAGTTGTTTCTAAAATAATTCCTGTTGTGTTTATAGGATTAGACACGCTTGTATAAAGAGGAATCTTTTCAATACCTAAACTAAATATATCGTTTTCTTTTGTAAGAGCTGACACATTTAATAAAATGTTGCTAGAAATTATTGTGTTGTTCTCATATGCATATGTTAGATTACCATCTGGAAGTATTACTGTTGTATATTTTTTTTCTATGTATAGAGGAATTCCTTCTATAGATTGTGAGTTTATTACAGGTATTACTCCATATGCATTGTATGTAACATATCCTAATGGATTTGTTACTGTAAACCCTAATCCTGTGCCTGGATCCAGGTCTGTAATGCCAAAAGGGTTATAGTTGTCTCCGTAATCTGTCGAATATCCGTCTCCTAAACAAGATACTGAAGGAGTTTCTACAAAAGCTTTTGAGAAATCACACACTTGATTTAATACAACAGCAGCATCATTTGTTTGGGCATGTGCTGTTGCTGCCAAGGCTAAAGCTACTACTAATAGTACCAGGTAGATTCCTCTACCCACCCCAATTTTCATGTTATAAATTTGGATTTGTTGAGTAAATATAGCTTAGAAAACGTAATTTTAATTAGAAAATTAGCTCTTTTCAGGGATAGTAACAGTTAGTTTTGGTTGATAGTTTGATTGTTCTATAAAGTCTTGTGGTAACTCTGCTTGGCATCCTAGAAATCTTGCTCCATCTATAAATCCATCTAATTGGTCTGCATATAATTCTGGTAAATCAGGATTTACATATGTATATGATGTTTGATATAGGTCTATTGTTTGTCCTGTATAATTGTTAAAATCAGCTAGCTTACTTTGATTTAAAAAATCTTTCAATACTAGGGCATTTTTGTCTTTTGGTATTCGAAATTCTTGGAAAATATATTTATATTTATCAGAAGATCCATAGTTCATTCTCAGCTCTCCATATTTACATTGAAAATTATATACTTTCGCACTCGCTTTGTTCATCTGCGCACTTCGTGCTTGTTCACTTTGCTCATTTGAATATAATCTTGGTTTTGTTGATGCTTGTGTTAATGTACACTGTTCTACAATACCTTCATATCTATTTGCTTCTAAACGTATTTCTAATGTGTTGTTCTCTTCTGTATATATTCCGCTCTTGAATAATTGCTCACCATTTCTTACTGACTGTAATTCTGTTGAATTAACCTTTGCTTCATGTGAAGAAAGGAGAGATAAACAAAAAGGTTCTGTAAAACCTTCTTCTGATTTAACAGGGTTATAGAAGAGTATCAAAGCTGTTATAGCTATAATTACTATAACAAATCCTATTCCTATTTCCTTCCAATAATTATTCATTACTAAAAATTGGATTTGTATGGTATAAATTTGTTAATTTGTCTTTTTTGACTTATTTGTTATTTTGTTTTACAAAAAAGTGATGTAAATTGCTATTAGATTTCTTTTGAATATCTGCTTTCTTTTTGGAAATTTTAATAGCAAAAGTCTTAACTAAAAAATAATGTCAACTTTAGCTGCTGCAAAACAACAAAGTATATATATGACCAAAAACCACAACATCTTGTGGTTTGAAATTAGACAAAACACAATCCATAAATAGGATTTTGGTAATATGATATTTAGGTAATTTTCAAAAACCAGAGGTTTTCGAAATATGCGTTGCTTGTTTTGTAGCAAGGATACAAAGGTTGTCGATAAAAGAGATGGGGATGAGATAACTCGTAGAAGAAGAGAATGCCTTAGCTGTAAAAAAAGATTTACTACATATGAAAGAGCTCATATAAATCTCATGGTTGTCAAAAAAGATGGACGTAGAGAAAACTTTGACAGACAAAAAATCTTGTCAGGTATTATGAAGGCTTGCGAAAAAAGGCCTGTTTCACAAGAAACTATAGAAAAGAGTGTGAATGAAATAGAGACAGAGCTTAGAAGCTTTGGTGAAGAGATTCTTACCACTGATATAGGAGAACTTGTGATGCAAAAACTTAAAAAATTGGACAAGGTTGCTTATGTCAGATTTGCATCTGTGTACAGAAATTTTGATCATATATCTGAATTTGAGAAAGAATTAAAAGTATTAAGAAAAGTTTGAAGTACAAAGGCTAGAATCTAGTTTTTGAAGTTTTTATTTTAGGGTGGTATGTATGGCTATAAATAAAATAATGAAAAGAGATGGAAAAGTAGTTACTTTTGATGGAGAAAAGATAGCTGATGCTATTTATAAGGCTGCTCAATCTGTCGGTGGAAATGATAGAAATGTTGCAGAAGAATTAGGACAAAAGGTTCTTAGCGTACTTGAAAATAGATCTAATAAACAAAGAAATTATATTCCTACAATAGAAGAAGTTCAGGATGTTGTGGAAAAAGTTCTTATTGAATCAGGACATGCAAAGACTGCAAAAGAGTATATATTATACAGACAAGATAGATCAAGAATTAGAGAAGAAGCAAGAAAAATTATGAGTGGAAAGTATACAAGTATGTACAAAAAATTAAGCTTGAATTCTTTAAGGGTTTTGGCAGGAAGATATTTAATACAAGACTCTGATGGTAGACCTATAGAGTCTCCTGAAGAAATGTTTGAAAGAGTTGCAAGAGCTTTAGCTGAAGTAGAAAGAGATTACAATAAAGATGATGAAGATATTGAGAAATTCTATCATGACTTTAGAGAAGTTTTAATGAGTTTAGAATTTTTGCCTGCTGGAAGAACATTAACAAATGCAGGAGCACCTACAAGATTGGTATCTAATTGTATTGTATTACATCCAGTAGATAGTATGGATGGAATATTTGATACTTTGAAAGATGCGGCTTTACTGCAGCAAGCTGGTTCTGGTCTAGGATTTCCTTGGCATTTGTTAAGACCTGCTGGAACAAGAACAATTAGATCAAGAGGTGTTGCATCGGGTCCTATATCTTTTTTAAGAATATATGACAAAGCATTTGGTACAATAAAGCAACAAGGTAGACATGGTGCTAATATGGCTGTAATGAGTGTTGCGCATCCAGATATTCTTGAATTCATACATTGCAAGGCAAGAGAAGGAGATATAAGAAATTTTAACATCTCTGTTGCTTTGACAGATGATTTTATGGAGAAAGTTATGACAAATGATCCAACTCCATGGTTTTGTGAATGGCGAGGAAGAGAAATGAAGCCAAGAAGAATAGTTAGAAATGAGAATGATACAATAACAAGCATAACAGAAGAAACAATGTCAGCAAGAGAACTTATGGATGAAATTGTTTCAGCTGCTTGGAATAATGGAGAGCCAGGAGTTATTTTCTTGGACAATATTAATAGAACAAATCCATTGCCACAATTAGGAAGGATTGAAGCTTGCAATCCTTGCGGAGAGCAATTCTTGCATGATGGAGATGTATGTAATCTAGGTTCTATAAATTTAGATAGATTTGTTAAAGATGGAAAAGTTGAATGGGATAGACTAAAGCATGCTACAAGAACTGCGGTTAGAATGCTTGACAATGTTATTGATCTTACAGATTTTCCTGTAGAAAAAGTAAGCAGAACATTTAGATCTAACAGAAGAGTTGGTCTTGGAATAATGGGATTTGCAGATATGCTGATTCAATTAGGAATAGGATACAATACAGAAGATGGATATAGAACAGGAGAAAGCGTAATGAGATTTATAGAGGAAACTGCTCATACAATGTCAAGAGAACTTGCTGAGGAAAAAGGAGTATTTCCTAATTGGCAAGGAAGTGTTTATGGACAACGAGGTATAAAGATGAGAAATGCTGCCTTGACTAGTATTGCACCTACTGGAAGCATATCAATGATATGTGATATTTCAAGTGGAATAGAGCCGTACTTTGCACTTGTCTATGCTAAGTCGCAAATAATGGGAGGAAAAACTCTTTACTATGTAAATAGACATTTAGAAAAAGCTCTTAAGGACAGAGGACTTTATTCAGAAGAACTTATGAATCAGATTTCAGAAGCAGGAAGTCTTCAACATTTAGATCTTCCAGAAGATATGAAAAGAATCTTCGCAGTAGCTTTAGATATAGAACCAGAAGGTCATATGAGAATGCAATCAGGATTTCAAAAATTTGTTGATAACTCTATAAGCAAGACATGCAACTTTCCTTATGAAGCTACAAAAGATGATGTTAGAAAAGCTTATGTGACAGGATGGCAATATGGATGCAAATCTCTAACAGTATATAGAACAGGAAGTAGGGAGAAAGAAGTTCTTCATCTTGTTAAAGAGAAAAAGAAACAAGACCAAGCTGTTAAAGAACATCAGCAAACAATTCAACCTGTTCAAAAAGAAAAAGTAGCTATATCAGTTGGTGGACTAGTAACTAAGACAATTACAAATTGTCCTGAATGTGAAATTGCTGTAGAACATAAAGATGGTTGTGTATCTTGTCCATCATGTGGATGGGGAGCTTGTTCATAAGAGTTAATTCCTTTTGTTTAATAGCATTTTTTATTATTTTAGTCAAAGGATTTCTTAAAGCTAGAAACGAACTTTATAACAAATACGTTTGACTTCTCAACTCTAATCGTTCTTAACATACTAAAAGAAAGAAAAAGATTTTACCATCTTACATGAAATAATGCTATAACTCCTGTTATTATTAGGAAAACTCCTACAAGTGCTCCTAAAACATCTGGTCTTATGATTACTAAAATACCAAAAACAATGCTAATCACAGCTATTACTTTTTTATTGTCTATCAAGTTTTCTTTTTCTTTTGTTGGCATTTGTATCATCTTTTTTCTGAATAAGCGTATAGCTTATAATTATTTTTCTATGAAAAAAGTATATAACCAATTTTTATCTTTACTTTCTGGTTAAAAAGCATAACTATAAATGCCTTCAAATCTATTATGTAGTAAGTGGTAATTAGGTGGGTTGATGAAAAAATTAACTACTATCATTCTTGTTTCAGTATTTGCAGTTGCTGTTATTGCAGGTTGTATTGGACAATCTAATAGTCAGGGAACTGATTATTCTACAGGAGGAACCCCTTCTTATAAAGGAAATTCTTACTTCACTGTAACAGATGCTGCTGCTAATATGGGAGCTGTTAGTAGTGTTAAAATAACTTTTGATAGTCTAAAAGTTCATAGTGCTCAACAGGGTTGGGTAAATGTATCTTCTTCTACACAGACTTATGATCTGCTTAAGTTAAAAGCAGAAGGCACACAATCTTTGATGGCAAATACTCAATTAAATCCAGATAGTTATGATAAAATAAGATTAAATGTCCAAAGCGTAGTTGTGACAGATGCAAATGGAGATCATCAAGCTAAATTACCTTCAAATGAATTTATTGTTATAACTGAATTGGTTGTGAAAGCAAATACAACTTCAACTGCTGCATTTGATTTTATTGTAGATGAGTCATTGCATACTACAGGAAAAGGAGATTATATAATGGCTCCTGTTGTTCAGCTTGATACAAGAGAAAATGCTACTATAGATGTTTCATCTTCTACTAATGTTAAGATATCTGGAGGAAAATCATCTGTAATAAAGGTTGGTATGGATATCAAAGGAAATGTTGGAGTTGGTTTAAAAATTCCTGCTGATGCTATTCTTGATGTTAGATCTACTGGAATTGTTGATCTTAGATAGGTTTAATGGTCATATAATCTTGTTTATAGCATTTTTTCTAATGTATATATATTAAACAAGATAAAAGTTTTTATGAGATATAAAATTCTTGTCATTTTATTTGCACTTATGTTAATTTCTTTGAGCTTTTCAGTTGCTCATGCAAAGAGTTTTCATAAAATAGATTGTAGTAGTATTCCTGATTTTGGAGATAAAGCACCCTTTACATTTCTACAGAAAGGAAATGATATAATTGACAAAAATGGAAATTCTATAAAATCATATAAATATGATGATTCAAGTTCAGCTCCTAAATGGAACAATTTAATTGAAATGTATTTTTATTATTTAGGACTTCTTCTTGGAGGACATCGATCTAATTTAGATTCTTTTATAAATCAGTTGCCTTCAATCCAAAATGCTATTGAGAGAAACGGAGGATATAAGTTAAGTTGCAAGGGAGCTTCTGATAAAGAAGGAAATACTGTAAAAGGATTACAGTTTCCAGATACTAGAGGTTGTGCATATGTAACAGTAGAGCAAAATGGATTTTTTGGAAAATATACAACAGATGTTGCTGTGATAACAAGTCCAGGCGTAGAAGACACTATAGAATGCTTTGCTGCAGATGGCAGTAATCCTGAATGTCCAAAGCTAAGCGACTATATGTGCAAAGTGGCTAGTTTTAAAAATACACACGATCCTGTCTTTATTCCAAGTTATAGTTACAACGAGTTTCGAGGAGCTTATACACTTCTAAATATAAATGGACAGAAAAAAACTGCTTGCGGCGATGGCTATGTTTGCAATAATATTGGAAGATGTGTTACGAAAACAGATGACAACGGATGTCCTACTAAATGCGACAAAATAGATACAGGAACTATAAGCTTTGTTACTGATTAATATTTTGGTAGCATGATAATTATGTTCTATAGTTACTTTATAATAGTTAAACTGTGTAACTTTAAATAGTTTTCTAAAGTATTAATTTTATGAATAGACTTAATAGACTTCTAGCTACTGGAACTCTTGCCGTAGCTATAACGTTAGCTGGTTATAGTGGTGTGCTTAATTCTATGAAGAATAATGCTGATAAATATTTTGCGGTAAGGAACTATCAAGCTAAAAGAACAGCTCTGGTAAAAAGAATTGATGATGGTATTCAAGATGTTAAATATGTTGGATCTGATGATGTAACCTATGCAGGAAGAAGGCGTTATAGAGAAGAGTTTTCAGGGGAAAATAAGGAATTTACAATTTTTGTTAGAAGAGATTTTGATCACCCTGAACATACTTTATTTTCTGAAGTTCTAGTTATTTATAGTCCAACCAAAGGTATTGTTTCTGCAGGCATTTGCAGTGATCCTTCTAGAATAGACCCTAAAAAAGGGGATAGTGTCTCTTTTTTGCTTGAAGATTACAAAAATCTTATTGGTTCAGGAACTGATCCATTAGACTTTTATCAAAAAGGTACACCTGGCTCAGAAAGAGTTTTTCAGTCTATTCAACATATTTTAGATGAAATAAAAGATGCAAGAAGATCAGGAACATCCAAAAGAATTAGTGAATCAGCTGCTGAAAGAGAAACACAACTTCATGGTATGCTAGATCAAACTGCTAATTATAGAGAACTTAAGCAATATCGCTAGCTTTTCTTATCAATAAATTTAATATACTTCGTCTAAGTAAATAAATATGATTTAATGAAAAAATTTATCATCATATTTGTTATTGTTTCAATTTTATTATTTTCTGGAAAAACTCTGGCAGATGATTCTCTTCTGTCTATAAAGGAGATTTCTTGTGATGAGCTACTTAAGAGTCCTGTTGGCAGAAATGCGGTAGGTCTTGTTTATCAACAGGATGAAAAAGGAGAAGTCAAGCCTCTTAATAAGCATTGGCTTTCTAGGCTGTGTGTAAAAACTAGTTCATCCACTTAGGAATAACTCCGTATTCGTGCTTGGCTCTTCCTAGAACAGAAAAATTATATCCTATCCATTGCTAATAAGATTCATTTTCTTTTGCAATGTCATTTATTGATCTTACAGA
>JACRAC010000059.1 GCA_016213555.1 Candidatus Aenigmatarchaeota archaeon
ATCCAGAAACTATATGCAACTACATTAGAAATCAAGGCAAGAAAAAAGAGCTTAGAACAAATGATGCCAACAAAAATGTGATGGATTTTCTAAGAGCCTAGTGCAAGATACCTTCGGTCTGTGACCGAAGGAGGTTCATAACAGCTCTTGCATATTTACATTTTTCTATTAGAGATTTTTCATCTTTTTATGACCTTAGAGACGAAAAAGGAAAAATTTTAACCAATGCACCACCTGAAGTGTATCTTCTTAGAGGCAGTATGTTTAGAAAAAAAGCAGAATCATTTAAAGAACGAAGTAAAATGATGGATTTGGATGAAAACGGATGGAGAGATTTTATAAGAGGATCTAATTCACAAATACAATATGATACAAATAACGAAACAGCTAGAGAAATATGTGAAATAATGGATAGTGATGCATTCTATTATGCGGCCTCGAAGATCGTCGATAGAAAAATATTTTTAATGATTTAAGAAATTAATATAAACCACCAAACCTAATTCTAATTATGTCAAAAGTAGAATGGTATACAGAATTTGTAGATTTGAATTATAAACCAAGCAAAACAGACTTAATCGTTTTGTTCTATTTTGAACCAGCTTCTGGTATTTCTGTAAATGAGGCTATAGGTAGGATAGCTTCTGAAAGTTCTACAGGAACTTGGACAACCCTCTTCAAATTACCTTCAAGAATGAAAAAACTAATGGCAACTGCCTACGAAATTAATAAATCAGGCTCAGGCTATTTTGTAAAAGTTGCTTATCCTTTAGATTTGTGGGAACCAGGAAATGCAGCTCAGCTTCTGAGTGGCATTGCAGGAAACATATTTGGAATGAAAGCACTCAAGAATTTACGTTTAGTAGATGTTAATTTTCCTAAAGATTATATAAAACATTTCAAAGGTCCTAAAAATGGTATTCAAGGGATAAGAAAAATAATGAAAGTAAAAAACAGGCCTTTAACAGGAGCAGTCCCAAAACCTAAAATAGGATTTTCAGCAAAAGAGCACGCAGAGATAGCTTATGAGACGTGGATAGGTGGATTTGATCTTACAAAAGATGATGAAAACCTTTCTTCTACAAAATTCAATAATTTTTATCAACGTGTTGCATTAATGACAAAGATGCGCGACAAGGTTGAAAAAGAAACAGGAGATAGAAAAGATGCCTTGATAAATATAACTCATGAGACAAAAGAGATGGAAAAAAGAGCTAAAGTCCTTCATGATCATGGATGGAGATATGCTATGATTGATGTAGTTGTATCTGGCACAAGTTCTGTACAAACTCTTAGAGAAAAATTAGGAGATTATGGAATGTCAATACACGCTCATAGGGCAATGCACGCATCGTTTGATAGAAATCCTAAACATGGAATAACAATGTCATTCTTAGCTAAATTAATGCGATTGATAGGCGTAGATCAAATACATTGCGGCACAGCTGTAGGAAAGCTAGTTAGTCCACGTCAGGAAGTTATAAACATATCAAACATTCTTCGAGAGCAAAAAACAAAATCCTATAGACATGATCTTCTTGATCAAAACTGGTATAATATTAAACCAGCTTTTCCAGTTGCTTCAGGCGGATTACATCCAGGATTAGTTCCAGATGTCTTGGAAATATTAGGAAATCAATGCAATTTACTAGTAAGTGGAGGAATACACGGTCATCCTAAAGGCACTAGAGCTGGTGCAAAAGCAACAATGCAAGCAATAGACGCTTATAATTCCAAAATTTCTCTGAAAGAATATGCATTGTCACATATAGAGCTAAGACAAGCTCTAGAAAAATGGGGTCTTATGAAGCCTATGTAGTCATAGTGAACCAAACAAATGTAATTTTAATTACTTCCCATACTTGCTATAAATATATAAGACATCCTATATTATTATGAAATCAAAAAGCCTTTGCGACATGAGAGGTATGTTATCTTTCTATATTTTACATTTATTATCAAAAAAACCAATGCATGGTGAAGAAATAGCAATAGAAATAGAGAAGAAGCGCAATAAAAAGCCAAAAGCAGGAACAATATACCCAGCTTTGAAAGACTTGAATAATAAAGGTCTTATCAAAGGTAAGAAAACAGGTAAAATAGTAACGTATTCTCTCACAAATGAAGGAAAAAAAGCTCTAGATTACGCAAGAGAGTACTTTTGCAGATCATTTGAGGAAATATTTGAGGAATATAAAAAAAGCAAGAAATAGCTTTAAAAATACTTCTTTCTTTAGCAGATTATGAAACATCTTAAAAAGAAATATTGGCTTGCAGTAAAAGTTTTGATAGTTGTTATAGTTCTAGTAGCTGTAAAGTTTGCAATGCACATATATGGATATGAATATATAGAGCTTACTTCATTATTTTCAGCTGTAGTAGGAGGTGCCATATTCTTAATAGGATTTATCCTTGCAGGAACAATGGCAGATTACAAGGAAAGTGAAAAAATACCATCAGAAATATCTTCATCTCTTGAAAACATATTACAAGAAGGTATTTTTGCAAAGAGCACAAAACCAAAATTTGATTTAGAATCTCACAAAAAAAGACTCTTAGAAATTGTAGTGTCTTTTAGAGATGATCTTAAGACAGTGGGCAGAAGAAAGAAAACAATAGACTCTGTAGCAAAACTTACAGACAGTACTATAGAAATGGACAACTTGGGAATATCTCCTAATTATGTTTCTAGAATAAAAACAGAGCAAGCTAACATAACTAAACATGTTCTGAGAGCTTTTCAGATAAAGGAAACATCTTTCATACCAGCAGCTTATGCTATTGTAGAAGTTATGTCAGCATTTATGATAATAGGATTGATGCTTCTAAAACTAGAGCCATTTATAACTTCTCTAATATTACTCTCAATAGTAGTCTACATATTCCTATATATGATATTTTTTATAAAAGACTTGGACGATCCATTTGAACAAGGAGGATATGCAGACGTGGATATGTTTTTAATAGATAATTTTGAAAATAAAGTAAAAACTCTATAGTTTGGAAAATCCAGAAGGATTAATAAGTTGCTAGTATAAATCATTCTATGATAAAGCTTGGAAAGAAACATGGGCTTGCAGTAAAAGTAATTGCCATAATATTAGCTCTGGTTATGTTGAAAATAGTTCTTCATACATATGGAATACAATTTATATCACCAACTCCTATATTTGTAGGTCTTGTAAGTGGAGCTATTTTTATTATAGGATTTATATCAGCCGCAACAATGGCAGATTACAAAGAAAGTGAAAGAATGGTATCAGAGATAGCGTCTTCTCTAGATAACATACTTGAAGAAGGTTACAATGTAAAAAAAGCAAAATCAAAATTTGATTTAGACACTCATAAAAAACGGCTTTTAGATGTGGTATTAAATTTTAAAGAAGACCTAAATAGTTTAAAGAAAGGAAGAAAAAGCATTTCCTCTATATCAAAACTTTCAGACTCTTTTAATGAAATGGATAGTTTAGGAATAGTACCAAATTATGTAGTTAGATTAAAATCAGAGCAGGGAATTCTAAACAAAAATGCATTAAGATCTTTCCAAATAAAAGAAACCACATTTATTCCAGCAGCATATAGTGTAGTAGAGCTTGTATCAATATTCTTAATAGCAGCTCTTATGCTAATGAATCTAGATCCTTTCGTAGAATCTCTAGCAGTTCTTTCAATACTCATGTACGTTTTCATATACATGATTTTATTCATAAAAGACATGGACGATCCATTTGGGGGAGATATAGGATATGTCAATGTAGATATGTTTCTTCTAGACGAATTTGAGAAAAAGATTAAAAAGGATACTGGTTAAATTTATAAGTTTTTGTGAACTTGAAAATATTATATTCTCTTAGAATTTTTGAAAAATCCTTCTTTATGTTTGTTAATATTTCCTTGAATTCCTCATCATTTTCCACATCTATATCTATTACACAGTCCCATTGTCCTATCATTTTTGCATAAAACCAGATATTTGGATTTAATCTGCAATATGTGAAAAACTTTCTTTCTTCTTCATCTTCTAAATCTCTGAATTTTAATAAAATGAAATAGGATTTGTTTCCAAAGCTTTCTGAATTTGGATATAATACATAGTTTTGTATAATTCCTGAATTCTCAAGCTTTCTTATTCTTTGTATAATTGCATCTGAACTTAATCCAGCTTTCTTGGAAATATCTACAGCAGATATTCTTGCATCATTTCCAAGCTCTTTTAAAATTAGCTTATCTTTTTCATCTATTTTTATTTCCTTATTTTCAGAGCCAAAATACATAGGCTTTCTTATCTCACTTTTTTTCTTCTCTATAAAATAATCACGGAAGAAAAAAAATGCTTCAACTATTATGTTTACCTGCCTTTCTGCTATATATTGCCCAAACTTTTTAGTAATTTCTACTAAAATTGTTTCCAGATCTTTGACACTTGATGAAAGTATATTTACATTCAAATCAAAAAGACCTTCTGTTGTTGTAATATATTGAGTTCTTTGGCGATCTACAAGATATTTTATTATTTCATTTTCTTTTTCTATTGTTGTATTCTGGAATCTGTAAAATATTTTGTATGTAGTAAATCCTAATTTAGCTGTATCCATCAAAGCCATGAATTTGAATATTGCCTTGTTTTTCACCAACTGCTTAATTCTATAATTAACAGCATCTGTTGACAACCCAACTTTCTTTGCAATTTTAGATACAGACTGCCTAGCATCTTTATCCAGTTCATACAATATTTTTCTGTCTTTAACGTCTAATTTTATTGTCATTTATAGTATTTACCGATAAAAGTACTTAAATTTATCGTCTTTTCTGTATTTTTATGGTTCTCTTCAAACGTCGTATGATGGGTAAATAATAGGCTCTTGGAAACATATATTTGGTGAATAAAATGATTCCAAAGAGCTGTCCAAAATGCGGACATAGATTAATCAAGAATGGTATTAGGAGACTTAAATATA
>JACRAC010000061.1 GCA_016213555.1 Candidatus Aenigmatarchaeota archaeon
TAGAGCAGATCATGCCATGCTTTTAGTTGAAATGCTTAAGTTCAAGAAAGATAATATCCCAATAACTATAGAAAAAATAGCTCAAATTTTAGGAGTAAGTCAATCTCAAAGTTATGAAGAAATCCGTAAGTGGCGAACTTTAGGTATAATAGAATTTGTGAAAATACCAGTAGGTGAAGGATTTGCAAAAGGATATATGTTATCAGGACCAACAGCTAATCGTCTTCTTGATAAAGTAGAGATAAGTTTCAAATCTTTTGTCCGTCGCACTAGAAGAATAGCAAAAGATTTCGATGACATAATAGGATTAGAAGCTCTTAGACAAAACAAAGAACCTGTAAAACAGCTAGAAGGCCAGCAGATTGATACGATAAAAGAAGAATTAAAGGAAGAGCAAGCTAAAAAAACAGAGGAAGAAGCAGAGAAAGATGATTCAGATGAAGAGTAAACAACAGCTATTATATAATCTACTTCTCAAGATACCTAAAGGAAAGGTGACCACATACAAAGAACTAGCTAAAGTATTGAAATCACATCCAAGAGCTGTAGGAAAAATGCTTAACTGCAACAAAGAGCCTGAAAAATATCCATGCTACAAAGTTATTATGTCTTCTGGAAAATTAGGCGGGTATGAATCAGGGACCAACAAGAAAATTTCCTTACTAAGAAAAGATAGTGTAGAAATCCATAAAAATAAAATCTCAGATAAATACGTGTATAAATACCACTAGTAAGTAATATAACATCTATATCTTTATATTCTATTAAGACCAATTAGTTCTAGATGATCATATGAAACTTTTAACTTACATGTCTCATAAAGAAGCTGTTCAGGAAGCTAGAAAAAATCTCTTTGCAAGGGAAGCTGTCTACGAAGACGAAGGATTATTGTCAAAAAATCAGATAGCGTTTAACAATTGTTTAGCTGTTCTATATGGAGTATTTCCATCTTTAGCTCCTAATTATGAACCAAATAAATGGAAAAAAGATGCTAGAAGATTAAAACAACAAAATGATCAGCAAAAAATTCATAGACATCAGGAAAATATAGAGCTAAGAGCAGAGTATGGAATAATAGACCCTTCTTATTTAATAGATCCAGATTTTTGGATGATGAAAATGGAACACAATGGATTTCGCTGTTTTGAAGAACCTAAGAGAGAAAATGATAGATCTAGCAGATTTTCTGATAATTGATATAGAAAAATAAAAGAAAATAAAAAAGTTTAGAATATCTTATCTTCTTGCCTTTCTTGCAGATGAATTTGATGATCCTTTACCATGATCTTTGTCACAGCACATCATCATTTTTCCAACTCCTAAGAAAATGAATCCTACAAAGTACATTCCTAGCACCCATCCTAATTGTGTCATGTTTGCTAGAAGACCTCCTGGTCCTGCTGACCATTGATGTAGAAATCCACCTACTAGAAGAGCTACTGCTATGGTAAAGGCAATAGAAACTCCTATCAATTTTCCTACCATTGATTTGCACATAGTTATCAAATAATCTTTAGATCAGACGATATAAAAAGATTAATACTACCCAAAAAACAACATAAGAGAGGAGAATATTATGTTAAATTATAGAAAAATATTGACAAAAACACAGAAGCCAGAGTTCATGAAATCAAAAGAAGTATTAAAAAAACTTTCTATCAGCATAAATGTAGACAAAATAGATCTAATATTAAATAACATAGATGATGAACTAGAACCTATTCAAACAGCAAGCATGGCCTTTCCAAGATCTGATTTATTTGAAAATAGTAACAAAGCTAAATCATTTTCTTTTGAAGAAGCTGCGAGTTGGATAGAAGATAGAGTAAAAGAGAAGAAAGGCGTTATAATACATCCAGGAGATTTTAACAAAAGCCTGCCATTTATAGTAAAAACTCTTTCAATAGTCAAAAAACCAACACCAATTATATTAAAATCAAATGGATATTATTCAGAAGCTACAGCAAATTTCCTTAAAAAAATAATAGACATAAACATAATAGACTTTCAGTATATATCTAACGATTGTTCTTCTGTGTTGATAGGAAATATAGATTATCCTGATGTTGCAAAAAGAAATATGCTACTAGCTCAACATTCTGGACATTTGCTACTAAATCATAAAATTTTACCAAGCCATATAGAATGTGATTCAAAACCAATACTAGAGTGGATAAAAGCAAACTTGGATTCTTACGAGCTAAAGATATCAGGATCGTATAAACCAGATATAGGAAGTCATAGAGAAATTGCTAGAGATCTTACAATAACAGAATATAATGATGTTATGAAACATGCTAGGATGATAGGATTGAATATATAATCATTTTATTTTGTCTATCTCCTTCCAGTCTTTCCCAGATTTTATCCATTTTTCAAATATACGTTTACAAGATTCTACATCCAGAGGATTATAATCCTCTTTTAACAAAGTTTCTGCAGTAGAAATAGTTCTTCCAGATTTCCATTTTATCAAAAACTCTTCTAGTATCTGCTTCTTTTCAAACTTATCCATCTAAACACCTTTGAATTTGAAAATAAAAAGTATTTTTAATACGACTGAATTTACAAACGTATCCATTAATATCTCTTAATAATCATTTATGCCCTGATGCACCTAACAAAAATACAATTATCATTATAACTACTCCTGCAAACAACATTTTAATGCCAGATAATATAAGATTTTCTTTTGATATTTTACCTAAAAATATACCTAATAGGAACAATAAGGCAAATGCAATTACAAAAGAGACATAGTAAGCTATGTTAATAGGAAGCAGAATAAAAGGCATTATTACAAATATCCCAGCTATAAAAGGAGCAGCTCCGTCTATCAATGCTATAACCAATGCTGCAAAATCTCCTGCTCTACCAATCTTAGTTTTCTTCAATCTTGTTAGCATAGATCCTTCCAGTTCTTTTAGCTCTTTTTTTCTTTCAGCAGCCTCTGCCATATAAGCTCCCCATACACCAGAGACAGCCATTGCTACTGCAGCACCTAAACAAACACTGATTATTAGTTTTACATCAGCAACTCCTGCAATAAAACTAGAAATAACAATACCAAGTATAGCAAGCACACCGTCAAACCCGTTCATTGCAATATATCTTCTTGCTATAGAATCAATATTCAGTATTCTATTATATTCTTTGTAAGTCTCTATAGAAGTCTTTTCATGTCTTTGGTTCTTGACTTGCTCAACAGGTTTTTGAACAATAACCTTCCGTTCTTTAATTACAAAAGGCTGACGATAACCTCTATCTTTTTTCACATCCTTTTGTCTATCATCTGGCATAGAACTATTTGTAGCTAGGAAATTAAATAGTTAGAACTATTGTAATGTTCTAGCTTCTTCTACAATCTTTCTACCAGTAGAAACCTTATCAACACTATGTACAGTACCTCCATTTTCCTGTATAATTCTCTCAACTTCTTCCATGTTAACATCACTTCCTTCTAAAGTTACTTTAACATTTTCAACCTTTCTATCTATTTCATATACAGTTATGTCTACACCATCTATACCTTCTGTGTCAGCAAGCATCTGTGACAGTTCAACTATAGAAGGGCTATGAGGTTTTAGAACATCAAGAACTAATCTACGTACTAACGACATTTTAAATCACTTATTATATTTAGAACAGAACTATTTATTCTTTTTCCGATCTAGGCTCCTTTGCCACAATAGGGAATCTTACAGGAGGAGGTAATCTAAGATCACCTGAAAGAGATACAGCTTTTATCAAACATCCTCTAAATACTCCATTAAGAACGTCTACTGCAACATCAGAAGGTAATGTTTTAGTGTCCTTCCATTTTTTAAGTATATCTTTAGAATTTTCAGATTTGTATAAAACCTCTCCTTCAATCTTTATCTCTCCAGCATCAGGTTTATATTCAACTTTAAAAGTAAATTTTATAGATAAAATGTCCTTTAATTCATCTACATCCTTTCTTTCAACATCAATAATTACAGGAGCGCTATTTACAGATATTTCTCCATTAACATTATCTGTGTTTGTTCTAGCTTTTATTGAGTTTATGTTAAATCCTACTATCATTTTATCACTTAATCTTAGTACTTTATACGACAAATATTTAAACCTAACAATTGATTTAAATTTCCTATTGAAATAATCTAGAATAAGAATCAGCCCTGTAGTCTAGCGGTCAAGGATTCCAGCCTCTGGATTACCAGAGATTTGAGAGAAAGCAAATTGAAATTGTTTTGCAATTTCTAGCTGTTATCTCTGTGAAATAAGAAAGCTGGAGACAGCAGTTCGAATCTGCTCGGGGCTATTTACACATATTTCTCCATATGAATATGTTCTTGTGGAAATCCTAATTCTACACAAGTTTTTGTCACAGCCTCAACCATTGGAACTAGCCCACAAATATATACATGATGCCCATTATATGATATTTCATTCTTTATCCAATTTTGTACATACCCTTTTTCGCCTTTCCAGCCATTTCCAGGTTTACTTAGAGTAGGTATAAAAATAAAGTTCTTGTGTTTTTTTGCTAGTTCTTCAAACAAGTTTCTATAATAAATATCTTCCTCATAACGTACCCCAAAAACTAAATATATTTTTTTCTTATATCCGTTTTCTAAAAGGTCTTCTATCATAGGTTTTACTCCAGCTATTCCAGTTCCTGTAGCAACAAATACTGCATCATTGCTATGGTCCTTTAGTATAAATGCTCCAAAAGGTCCTAGTAAGTTTAACTTTTGGCCTACAAAAGTATTATACAAATATGTAGAACCAAGACCTCCATCTACCTTCTTTATACAAAATTCTAGAACATTTTTCTGTAAAGGAGGAGAAGCAATAGAATATGATTTTTGCTTTTTTCCACCTTCAAAAGGAATTTCAATATTTACAAACTGACCTGCTTTGAAGTCTATGTTTTTGTCTAGCTTTACCTTCAACACATATACGTCTTTTGTTATCTGTGTATTCTCAATAACATCTCCTTGAAATCTTTCAACCATAAATACCCTAACAAAATCTTATCTAAAAAGCATTTAACTCTTTAATTTATACAATCTATAGATTGAAATGAAAAAACAAATGCAGAAAACAGTAATGACCATTATTATAGTAGTTCTTCTTGCAATGTCGACTATAGCATTTGTTGTTATAAGCAGTGTATCTCCAGAACAAACTACCCAAACTTTAGAATTGCCAAAACAAAGTGTCATAGACGGATATATTAATGAAAGTTATAGACAAACATACTTGTCTAAAGGGTATACATTAATGGAATACCACTATTACGATAATTGTTGTAAAAACATATCACCATTCATAGACTATTTGCCAGAAGTTATAGGAACACAATTGGTAGTACAAAAAATAAAAGATACAGATTACTATATTAATTTGGAAAGTGCTTTTGGCACAGAAGAAAAAATAAAACCTGATACAAATGAAGACCTATTAAGATCTTTATGTAAGGTATTGACAAAAACTCCTATAGATTGTGGATTACTTGCAGTAAAAGAAAATAGTTCATCTGGTTGAGAGATCTTTTTCTAATTCCTCAATATCCTTCTTCATTTTCTTAAGAACATTAGGAATATTATCAATATTTGTATTAAGCAATTCTGATAACTCTCTTAAATTTTTTCTTTGATTCATTATTGATACCTCTTTCTAAGTTGTTTTATAACTTCAATAAGCTTATCTTTATTTTTTCCTATCCCCTGTCCTAGTTTAGGAGATCCTCCACCTTTTCCTTCAAGATCTTTGCATATATTTGACACTATTGATCCAATATGTACATCAGATTTTCCAGAAGAACCAAAGATATTGATTTTGTCTTTATCTATACCAAAAAGAATGATAACACAATTTTTATTTTGTATAGTTCTAGATATTTTTTGAATATTTTCCATGTTAGTATTTTCAAAATACTCTATCAAAAAATCGTTTACAAATCCGTCCTGAATTTTCTTAACTTCTTCAACAGCTCTGTCTGTTATATATTTCTCTCTAATTTTATTCAATTTTTTCCATTTCTCAACAAGATCTTTTGTCTCTCTAAGAACATAATTTTCAGAAACATTCAGAATTTTAGCAGCTTCAGATAAGATACTTTCCTCTTTTTTGATCTCTGCATAAGCAGCAGGGCCACATGAGAAAATCAACCTTATAATACCATCTTGTATTCTTTCCTGCTTCATTAAAACTAATTTTCTTATTTCTTTTGTATTATCACAATGTATTCCTCCGCAAGCTTCTACATCATATAGCTTATTTTTCTTGTCCCTTATCTCAACAATTCTTAATTCTTGTTCAGGAGCTGCACCACCTTGATATATTGTAAACCCAAATTTCTTCTCAGCTTGTACTCTATTGAAAAAGTATTTCTTCACATTATACCCGCTTCTTATAACTTCATTAGCTCTTTTTTCAATTTTTTCAAGAGTTTTTTCATCCAAAAGCTCATAATGTGTTATATCTATTCTAGCCTTGTCAATATTTTTTAATGCAGAATGTTGCCATATATGATCTCCAAGTATTTCACGAGCTGCTGCATTTATAACGTGTGTTCCTGTATGATGCACCATAAGCTGCTTTCTTCTAGTTTCATCTATAACACAATTTACTTTATCTCCTTCTTTGAAATTAGGATTTTCAACATGATGAATTATTAGCTTCCCAAATCTCTCAACATCAAAAACCCTGCAACCATTTATTGTTCCAAGATCAGGTTCTTGTCCTCCACTTCTTCCATAAAAATATGTATTATCAAGAACAACAAAGTTATTTTCTATGTAAATTATTTTTGCATCAAAATTAAAAACATTTTGATCTTCATAGAATAGCATTTTTCCAATAGGAATATTAGAAACATATATTTTCTTAGTTTCTTCTATTTCTTCACCCATATGCTTTTTTGATATTTTACTGTAGATGTCTATAGGAAGTTCTATTGATAACCCGTTAGATTCTGCAAAAGAATTTATCATTTCAGGAGTTATTCCATTTGATTCATAAAGTTCTATAAGCTTCTCTTTTGTTATTTTTTCTGGTTGTTCAAGAATCTTTTCAACAGTTTTCTGAGATCTTGATCTAGTTTCAAAATATCTCTTTTCTTCAACTTCTAAAATTTCTTGAACTTCTCCAAGTCCTTTCAAAAGTCTTTTATCAAAAGGCTTTAGATATTTTGCATGCATTTTACAAATCTCAAATAGGTCTAAGTCTAAATTATATTGTTGTATAAATCCTAAAGCCCTTCTTAAAATTATTCTAAGATTGTATCCACCTCCAACATTATTGGGAAGCTGACCATCTACTATAGCATACAATAAAGATTTTGTATGATCAGCTATTGCGTAACCAGCTTCTAACTGTTCAATACTTTTTCTTATCTCTTTGTAACTCATTCCTATTTCTTTTTCAACCAATTTTTTCCCAGCTTCAAACCCAGCTTCATCAGCGTTTAGAACGCTAGACACTCTAGAATATTTGTTAAATACAAAATCATCATACTGAATCTTTTTCTTAATATTTTTTATTACAGGACCAAAAACAGAGTCATAGCTTGTAGGAGTTCCTGCTAATAACCAAACCATTCTCTCATATCCAGCACCCATATCTATGATTTTCTTATCCATAATCTTGTGACTATTAGGTGTTCCAAGAAATTCAGTAAATACAGCATTTCCTACTTCCAATCCTCTTACAAAATACTCTAGAGAATATCCAAATGCTTCAGGACCTACCCAAACATCTTCAATAAAAGCTATCTCTTCCGCAGGAATTTTTAAAACCTTTGTCAACATGTTCCAATCTAATTCTATACATCTATCTTTCCAATAACCTTCCTTATTTTTTTCATCATACATTGAATGTTGTCCTATCATAGTTAGTGATGTATGATGTCTACCGCTAACTCCAACATTTGGTATGTCATTAAATCTCAAACATACTTGAGGAATTATCAAAGGATTTGAAGGAAATTCAAAAACAGTATTACCACCAACACTTCTTTGAAATGACGTTATACTAGCAATATTAAAATATAATCCTGGAAACCATCTACAAACAGTTGGATAAGAAGCTACACTAGTATGACCATTTTTTACAAAAAATTTTTCAATAGACTTCCAAACTTTAATGTAATCTCCTTTTACCTTTGAAGGAGAATTTCCTATAAAACCATAAGGTTCGCATGAAGAATCAGGACATTTTTTTCTTTCCACCAATGACCAAAAACTCTTACCACATTCACACTTATATCTTTTGAACCCTAATTCATCAAAAAGCTTAACATGGTAATATCTATAAGGATCTTGCGAAAACTTTTCCCTTAGAACATCTTTCACATCCATAAGTTAACCTATTTAGAAATATACACTTGATTAGTTATATAGATTACTCATAAAACTAATAAAATATCTAAAATTAAAAATAAATTAAAAAATTTATCCGAACAAAGCTCCTAGTCCTTCTGCAGCTTCCTCAGCTTTCTTTGAAAGATCTTCATCTTTCTTTTCTTCCTTTGCTGCTGCACCTGCTGAAACTGGAGCTGCTGCAACTGCTACTGGCATTGCTGCTTTGCTTATAGCTTCATCTATATTAACGCCATCTAAAGAGCTAACCAAAGCTTTTACTTTAGCTTCGTCAACGTCTCCTACAGCTGACATAACTTTTTTTAGATGAGCTTCGTCTACAGGTTTTCCTGCAGAATGCAATAGCAATGCTCCAAATACATAATTTGCCATATTTTATTGCACCTCATTTTTACATTATTTTTGACTTGTAAAAAGACCTTTATAAAAAGTCTTTTACACGCCCAACCATCTTTTAGATGGTTTTTACGTATCAAACTTCTTCTGTTAATGATTCAACGGCTTTTGCCTGTCTAACAGCCTTTGCCAAAACATCTCCGATAAATTCTTTTTCTGTTATATTAGCTTCAACAGCTAATCCTTTAGCTTCTCTATAAGCCTTTTGTATCATTATTTCTATAGACAATTTTGTAGGATAATTTATTTCAACTGAAAGATTTATAGACTGTCTAACAGCATTTCCAACATCAGCCAAAACACTTTCAAGACTTATATCCAATACATCTTTTGCATATATTAACTTATCTTCAAGAGCATAATCAAGAGTCATTCCTATTTCAATAGGTTCTATTTTAAGCAAGTTTAGTACCGATACAACATCCCCGCTTATAACATCTCCTTGTTTTACAACAACCTTTTCGTCTATAACAGATATTTTTCCAGCCTCAACCTTTGTTTTTAATCCAGCCTTTTGGAAAGTTGATATTGCAGGTCCAGGAGGAATTGGTGTAGGCCCTTTTGGAACCCTGATATCTACAGGAGATATCTGTCCTGATTTTGCACCAGATTTTACAGTACTTGTCTTCAAAGCCTTGAATAATTTAAAAGGATTTTCATTTGAAACTATCAAAGCAGCTGACCCTGTGATTTTTTTACAAAACTTTTCATCAGCTTTGTTAGAAGACATTATAGCTTTTTCAAGTATAGTTTTTCTACTCATTCTTACAGTAGCCATATCTTTCAGAGAATTTTTTACTTTCAATTGTACAGATCCAGGAATCTTTTCAAGATTAAGAACTCCAATAATCTTATGAGAGTCTATAAGCTTCTTCAATTCTTGAACTTTTTCCTGTTTTTGTTTCTTACTCATTACCATAGTAATCACTAGTTCTGTTTCAGACCTACATTTATTGCAATAGGTTTGCTCATTGTAAGTTTAAGATAAGTGTTTTTAATATCAGATTTTGGAGGTATTGCTTTCCTAACCTCTTCTATCACCTTTTCAACATTTTCCTTTATCTGTTCATCACTCATTTTTTCATTTCCGACAATACAGTGAATGACAGGCGTATCTTTTATCTTGATTCTAATAGATTTTTCCAATGCCTTTTTCATGTTCTCAGGATCTACATTTGGTGGTAGTAGTTTAGGCATTTTTCCAGTAGGACCTAAATATCTTCCAAGAACTTTTCCAACAAGAACCATTAAAGGAGCCTCAGCTAAAAAGAAATCATAAGATTTACCAAGTATTTTTGCAGCTTTTTTATCATTTTCCATTTTTAGCAAATCATCCTTAGTAACATCCCCTTTTTGAGAAATAACACATGTTTTATTTGGTCTTCCTTTCCCATGAGGAAGAGAAACGTCTTTAACAAATTTACTTTCAGGTTTTTTAAGATCAATATTACTTATATTCACAGAAAGATCAAAGCTTTGAGAAAACTTTTTCTTTTTTGGGTCTTCTCTAAGCATTTTAATAGCTTCTAAAATTTCTTGTGCCATTTTAAAATCAACTCATTTCGTTAAATTATAGTAACTCTTAGCAGAAATTGTCAACACAGAATAACTTATAACTGTTCTAGTGTTTAATTCCTCCTGCCAAGGCAGTAACTGGATATAATCCATAATGGAATTAACTTATTTCATCAGAAAAGCTTATAAATGTATTATTCCAGAACAAACTCAATCCTCCTATTCTCTTTACCCTTATTTTCAGCTTTAGTTATCCTAAGCTTGCCTATTTCTCTTGTATTCTTTACATGCGTCCCTCCACATGCCTGAGCATCACATCCAACAATGTCAACAATTCTAACTTCTTTCATTCCTTCTAGTAAAGGTTTATGTTTTAATCTTACAAGATCAGGTATTTTATCAGCATCTTCTCTTGAAGCAACAAACCATTTTACATCATAGTTTTGTTGAATAGCTTTATTTGCAAATTCTTCATAGCCCTTAATCTTATTTTTATCAAAATCTTTCAAGGAAAAATCTATTCGTGCTCTATCAATATAAATTTGCTTTCCAGTAGTCAAAGCACCTGTTTCATTCAAAACAATTCTTGATAATATATGACAAGCAGTATGATGTCTCATAAGAATATGTCTTCTAGTCCAGTCAACCTCACACTCAACAACATCTCCAACTTTAAGTCCGATCTTATCCACTTTATGAAAAACTTTTCCATCAGCTTTTCTAGAACTTAATACATTAAACAGCTGAAAATCAAAAGTAATTGTACCAAAATCGCTTGGCTGTCCTCCAGACTCTGGATAGAAAAAAGTTTTATCTAAAACAACTTCATCCTCTAAAACATCTTTTACAACAGAAGTCCATTTGTGAGTATAGCAATCTAAATACCAAAGCATTTCAGTCATAAAGATACCTTAGAAAATAATCTAAACTTTCTTCTTTTCGTGCAAACGAACAACATTCATCGAAATTGTCAACGGTATAGGTATTACTGCTTCTAAAAGTTCTACAGTAACTTCATTCTTTGTATCATCAACTCTAGTGATTTTCGCTTTTTCTCCTTTGAAAGCAGGTCCTCCAACTATTTCTACAACATCTCCAATATCGTATTTTATCTCTCTTTTCTCAGGTACCATAAATTTTTCAAGTTCCTTTAACTCTACAGTTTTAGAAATAAGACCTCTTACATGAGGAACATTTTTAATAGCATTTTCAATATCTTCTTGTTCACCTTCTATAAAAACATAACCTCTAAGATCGTCTGTAAAAAATATAGATTTTATAGGAATTTTTCTAGCCTGGATCCTTGTCATAACAGTATCCATTACAGCGTTTTCTCTTCCTGTTGTTGTTCTAATTGTTAAAATCATACTATAGTCCTCCTATTATTTGAACTAGCATAAATATCGCAAACCCTACTACTCCTATTATTGCAATACCGATAGCACTAATTTTTGCTGAAGCTTTAAACTCTTCAATATCAGGTTTATTAGCTACAACCATAACTCTTTTACATTGTCCTATAAAATTTTTCAATCTTGCAAAATATCCCATGATATCAACTATCAACTCCCATTAATTATTAAGTTAATAATAAGTAAGGAAGAAGTATAACTTATATATAAAAGAAAGATTTTTAAAGCTAAATTAACTCTCTTACAAGAACATCCCTAGGAATTCTCATAGCTTCTACGAAAGCTGATTTATTTCCAGCATAGTCAACTTCTATATAATTATTGTAAGCCATATACCAACCAACAGAAGATCTTACTCTATAAGATATAGGTATATAGTATTGATTAGTTCTTGGAGTGAAGATAATTCTATATCTATGAGTCAACGGTTGCTCATCTGATTTTTCTAAAAGATCAGACATAAATAACCCTAAGAAATCTTATTTAACAAACTCAATTCCAAGAATCTTTTCTATCTCTTTTTTCTCTGATTTGTCTGCCTTTGCTTTTACAGGAATATATTCTAGAATCTGAGGAGCAGAAACACCTGTAATAACAACCATAGCTCTTATTGTTTCTCCAAGTTCCTTCATTATCTGAGCTCCCCAAATAATTTTAGCATCAGGACTTAGTTTGCTTGCTATAGCTTCTACAATTTCTTTACATTCTTTTATTGTAACATCTGTTCCTCCAGAAATATTAATTAAAGCACCTTTTGCACCTTCAACATCAACATCTAGTAAAGGATTATTCAAAGCTCTTTCAACAGCTTCAACAGCTCTGTTGTCGCCATCACTATCTCCAATACCAATCATTGCAAGACCTCCATCTCTCATTACAGCTTTTACATCTGCAAAATCTAAATTAACTAATCCAGGTCTTGTTATTAATTCTGTAATTCCTTTTACAGAGTTTACAAGAATCTCGTCGCATATTTTGAATGCAGAAACAATACTTACATCTGGAACGATTTCCAAAAGTCTGTCATTAGGAATTACTATTAAAGTATCAACAGCAGGTTGCAACTTTTCTAAACCTCTTTTAGCATTGTCCATTCTTTGCTTTCCTTCCATTGTAAAAGGCAATGTAACAACTCCAATAGTTAAAGCACCTGATTTCTTAGCAGTGTCTGCAACAATTGGTAAAGAACCAGTTCCAGTACCACCACCAAGACCACATGTTACAAACACGAGGTCAGAACCATCAACCATTTTTTTAATATCATTTCTACTTTCTTTAGCAGCTTCTTCTCCTATTTTTGGATCAGCACCAGCTCCCAATCCACCAGTAAGTTCTTTTCCTATAAGAACTTTTAGATCAGCATCACTGTAGAGTAAATCCTGAGCATCAGTGTTTAGCACGATAGCTTCAGCACCAACAACACCAACTTGCATCAATCTAGAAATTGTATTGTTTCCTGCACCTCCAGAACCAATAATTTTAATATGAGCTTTTTTGCTCTCTAGAAGTTTTCTAAGTTCAGCATCAACAGCATTTGTACCAGCATTTCCTACTGTAAGAACACCCATCACTCACACCCATTTAACAAGCTTTATTATATATGATTTAAAGTATATTTATCAAACAGATATTTAAATCCCGTCGTATTTTCACTCTTTTTCAAAAATTTACTAAAAAATCAATTTTACTTAAATTACTAATCAAACGTCTTAGATTATTAATAAAAACAAAACAAAAAATAATTCTATACTTAACTTCGCCACTTTCTAAAACTATTTCTTTCACCTAATTCATTTTGCCACTTGCGTTTACCAACGCAATTTTAGCGACTTATCTTCGTATCTGTACACAAAATCACCCAAAATACTAAGGATTTCTTCAGAAA
>JACRAC010000062.1 GCA_016213555.1 Candidatus Aenigmatarchaeota archaeon
AGTTTATGAAAAAGTTCCTATATCTGCTTTTACTGGAAAAGATGGAATAGATCCGTGGAATTTTTATTGCGAGAAAGGAAAAGGGCGTGCATACAGAGATGGAGATAAGCTTTTGTATGAAGCTGCAAAAGATTCTGTAGTATATTTAGGAGCAAATCCAAATTTGGATGTTTCAGTGGGTGCAGATATTGTTATTCCTATGTCTATCATTTCTCAAGGAGTTCCTAATTCAACTGCTAGCAATAAAGACAGAGCATATCCTGTAAGAATGGATATTGTTGTTGCAACTCCTCAGGGCAATAAATTCAAAGCTACAAAATGCTATACTGCATGTGATCCTGCAACTAGAGATGGTGTAGAGACTATTACTTTAGGAGAAATTACAACGCTTAATTTTGGATTTGAAAAAGGCCAAATAGGATTATTGGAATCTATTTCATTTTCAGGCAGCTCTGTAGATACAAATGGTGGGTTCAAAGTTTCTGTTGGTCCGCTTTATGCAAATCTTTACAGATGAATTCTTCTTTAAATAATTAAGTAAGTAAATTATTACTAGTAAGAATAATCTTACTTGGTGATTAAATGAATGAAATTAAAACAGTTAAAATGACTGAGAAAGGCCAGATATGTATACCAAAAGATGTAAGAAATGAAATGAATTTGATTGAGGGTGAAACTTTATTGATGATAGTAGATGATGATAAGATAATATTAGAGAAGACTAGTAATATAAAGAAAAAACTGAAATTGCCTGAAGGAATTAAGAATATGATAATGTCAGAGCAAAGCCTAAAAAAAGACTGGGACAATAAATATGATGAAAGATGGGACAAATATTGAGCAAAGACATATAATTTTGGTAAATTTTCCATTTTCTGATCTGTCTAGTAGCAAAAAGAGGCCTGCTCTTGTAATTTCAAACAGTATGTTTAATAAAAGAAGTGAAGATGTTGTCTGTTGCCTTATAACCAGTAATATCAAAGATAGAGATAACTCTATTGATATAGCAAATAAAGATATGGAGACTGGCTATCTTGAATTTAACAGTAAAATAAAGACGTATAGAATTTTTACAGTAAATAAAAATATAATTTATCGTGTTCTTGGAAAGCTTAATAAGGAAAAATCTAAGTTGGTTGAGACTGAAATTAAAAAACTAATGGAAATCTTTTAAATTATTTTTGACTTTTTCCTTTCTAACCATGTGTAATTCTTCACAAGAGTTTTGACTGCAAAATCTACCATCATTTCATAGTTTTCTTCGTTGGCTTTTCTTACAGCTTTTATGTAGTTGTTTCTATGCTTTACGTATATGTTTATTTCAGGATATTTTTTCTTTTTTAAAATGTAATTCATCAATAACCTTGAAACTCTTCCATTTCCGTCTACAAAAGGATGTATAGATACGAACTTCATTGAGAATATTACTGCCAATTCAAGAGGATGTAGTTTACTCTTATTTTCTTTATACCACTTTACTAAGTTTTTCATAAATTCAGGAACCTTTTCTGAAGCTGGAAATTTTATGTCAGACCCTGATATAAATACAGATACTTTTCTGTACTTTCCTTTTGCATTGTCATAAATATTTTTTAATATTATGGAGTTAAGTTTCAATATCAGTGGTTCATTTATGTCTCCTTTATATTTCAATAGAAATTCTAGTGCTTCTTTATGGTTTTTAGCTTCATTTATTTCCCTTAATGTTGTATCTTTTGCAACTATATCGTGATTTATTATCATTGATGTGTTTAATAAATTAAGTGTAGATCCTTCTATTGCATTTGAGTTGTATGTCAGTTGTGTAAAAAACCATTCATTAAAATTATTCATTCCTGGGTTTCCTGCCTGTTTTTTGTAGTTGTCAAATACTCTTTTGGTCTTTTCTATAATTTCTATTTGCTTTTCTTTTAAGTACAACCCTTTTATTAAAAACTTCTTAAAATTATGAATTTCTCTTTTAGCTTTTTTCATAGCACTATCACCTTGTCCAATATATTTTCTTGTTTTTTCCCATTTCCTGCCGTTTCTTTTAGTGTGTACTAAATATATATATTCTTTTTTCCCTCTTTCTATAGTTTCTATATAAACCATAATTATATATGGGCACAAATATTTAAATACTTAATTATGTGGACATATAAGAAAGTTTTAATACAATCTATTATTTGGCAGTCCTAAAATGAATTTATCAGCGTGTTGTGAAGTTAACTATCGGTTATTCATTACGTTTGTAGCGAATTTAGAAACTCTATTTATTTTTATCAACTCAAATTTTACTTATGTAAATTCTTTTTAGCTAGTTTTGAATATATTTGAGACTCCAAATCCTCAAAATAACTATTTAACAATCCTACAAATGTATATTCTGATAGTTCTTCAGGTTCTTTCTTTAGATATATTCTTGTTATTGGAAGATCTTTAATTAATTTTAATCTCTTTGTTTTATCTGCCTTTAGCCAATCTTTCCAAAATTTTATCTGATGATTGATTCTTTTTATTTCTTTCTTCATACGTTACTCCTCTGGTTCTATTATTAGTTTATTTCCTACTTTGCTGATTGCCACAGATTCTCCAGGCTTTAATTTTAGGTCCTTTTCTATATCACTTGGTATTCTTAGAACTAGTCCACGGCCACTTTTTGAAAGACTTCTGTGCATTTTAAATGGCTCTGGCCATATACCTAGTTTTTTTGCATTCTCTATTGTTTTTTGTGCATCCTTTTCATTAATAAATTCTTCTCCGCAACTTGAGCATCTAACACCCTTTTCTATAAAAACATATCCATCTATTTCAGATATAATGTTGTCTACTTCTATCATCTCACCTTTTTCACATTTCTTCATATTATCACCTATTTCCTTCGGTTCCTGTTATGATCAAAAAAATTAGTCAAAAGAATCTGTCCAAATTTCAAATATTTCATAATTAATTTTATTCATTTTCATAAATTTATATATTTCTTGCATACTTTTTATTGGAATTGCTATTACTCCTCTTTCAATTCTTCTTCCATTCAATTCATGGATCAATCCTTTTGTTTCATAGGTCTTTTTACCTATCTTTTGCCGGTAACCGTAAAGTTTTCTCCATATAGACACTTTTTTACTTCTTTCTCCATCTAAATGTATTTTAAATAAAGCATAATGCTCCAAATCTTTTGGAAGCGCTTTATATTTTCCATATAGAAGTATACCGTCTGATATTATAGAGCGATTTATCAATTTCCAGTCTTTAACAATACCTGTTTTTACTGATATAGGATTTCTCACACCCTTAAGTTCCCAAAATTCTTTTTGCTTGGAAGAATTATATAGTTTCAATACTTCTTGTATTTTATTTTCCAAATCTTTATTTGATTCTACAAATATATCTACATCACTTTCATCATCAAAATCGCCTCTAGCTATAGAGCCAAAAAGAATAATGTTTTCTATCTCTTTTGCTAAATCCTTTCTTCTTAGAATAAATGACACAAAATCTGAAGCATATGCAATTAATTCATATTTATTCAATTTCAACACCTCTTAGTTTGTTTATTTCGTTTTCAATTTCTTTGAATAGTTCCACTGCTTTCCTTATTTCTTCTATAGGTTTTGGAGATCCATAAGAAAGCGCTTCTGAAATATTCTCCAATTTTACCATTTCTGAGACTATTTGCTTCTTTTTAGGAAATTCTGGAAGCCTTTGAAATATAGAATCTGACTTAAACCATCTATGATTTAACTGAAATCCTGGAGATATCTTGTTCTTTTCTTCTAGATATAATAAAAGAAGTTCTACTATTCCTCTTGATGCATTTAGACCTATTGTTCTTTGGGACTTTTCTAATCCATTAATTTCTAATGCCCAAATAAATATATTCTTTTTATGCTCTTCAAATGCTGTTATGTGATTCTCTGGTTTCATATATATATTTATGTTACTAAGTATATAAATCTTATGGTACTATGTAACTTAATATGTTATATAGTAACATGTATTTATGTTACCAAGTATATTAATAATAAAAATAGGTTAAATTCAGTAGTTTTATAGCTATTTTTTGCTCAGTTAACTTTTCAAAGAAAACATATCTGAAATTAATTTTCAATTAATTTAGCTATGTTTTTACAAAAAATATAATAAAAACATACCTTAAATGAATTTTTCAAATTCATTTAGTTAGCTTTTCTTCGAAAATCTATATTAACCTCCCAAATCCAAATATCTAGTATGAATTTAGGGGTTGGTAGGGGTACGAATCCTACAGATAGCGTAAGCTACGATAAGCTTCGTTTGAATAGGGCAATTTATCTAGTTATTTTTGTAGCTATTATATTTTCTGTAATTTCTATACCTTCTTTTGCTCTTACTGATGCTGAGTGCAATTCTATATGCGTTAGCAGCTATCCAAGTAGCTATTCAAGCACTAGTAATTCACAACAAGGAAAATGTTTTGTCGATGGATCTATACAAGGAAGCCAATATTATCAGGGAAATCAAGTATGGAATGCTCTTAACACAGGCCAATCATGTTCTCCTCTTGGAACACAGGCCAGAACATGTTATTGTGTAAGCTATGATGCTGCTTATTTATCTCAGAATAATCTTGCTCTTAATCAGGTGCTAAGCACTTCTTGTGAATATACTGCAGCAAACAATCAGTATACTGCAGTAATAAATTATCTTTCTTTTGGCATGAGCACTTTTACAGTTCAAGATACTGCTACAAATACTGCTACAAGGATTTTGGCTGGTTTGCAAACAGATGTAAGAAGTTTACCAAGATCTTCTGTTGAACAAGGACAAACAGGTCCTACTTATCAAAGAATATTTAGATGGAGTGCTCCAGCTGTTTCTAATTTGCAAACATTATTTGCAAGACCTGGATATCCTTTGAACATTGTGCCTACTGGAGCTAACCAATATCAAGATATTCCTATTACTTGCAATGGACCTCAGACATCTTCAGGTATAGACATTCCTGCATTAGATGGAGCAAAGGAAATTGGAATAAGAGAAGTTTTATGTGGAGGAAAACAGCTTCCTAATAAATGGAATTTAGTAGATTTAGATGTTTCTACAACTGAAAATGTAAGTGGTGCATGTGATTTGATATTTGATAGTTCTTATGCTGTTTATGGTGTTATGATTGCAGGAGAACCTGGAGTTGTTGTTAGTACAATATCTGCAGGATCTGTTTCAACTGCTGTAAATAAAGCAATACCTGCTAGTGGAAGAATGTTTATAACAATGAATGCTGATCAAAGAGGAAATCCTCCTAAAGCTGGATCATTAAGAGTTGGATTTTCAGGATCAGGAGTTGTTGGCGAGATAAATCCATTTCCAGATCTTGCCTTAATAAGTAATCTTAGTATAACTCCTAAAGAACTTGTTGTAGGAGATAGTGTTGCTGTTGAAGGAACTGTTACTAAGCAATTATTTTCTGCACAAGGTCAGTATGCAATGTGCAGAGCAGGATTTACAAGTACTTGCAAGGTTATTGATGACAGTAAGTTCTATATAATGCCTTTGCCAAAAGTTGTGTTTGATTTTCTTACAGATGCTTCTATTGGATTTCCAATGATAAAAATTCCTTTATGGATACCACTTGATTGGAGATCTGGACTTGCTATTGCTGCAACAGAAGGATTGATAATTGTTGGAAACAAAGGAAGTATTGAGAAGATTGTTGCATCTGCATTGCTTGG
>JACRAC010000009.1 GCA_016213555.1 Candidatus Aenigmatarchaeota archaeon
CATAAAGATACTTTAAGCAGAAATACTTATATAGCAAACCCACTAAAGATTCTGGATATTGATAATAGTGGGTTTGCATATACAACAAAGTTCTTTGTGTACAACAGAACTGACGTTCTGTTTGTAGCTCAGCATGAAATATTATCTTGTTTATTTCATGGTAGAGCTATAAATCAGGAAAATTATGCTAGAAGATCAAACAATGAAGGACAGTTTTTATCCTTAAGGCTATTCAATTCATTATCAAAAATAGTTCTATTATTTGTATATACATTTTCAACAACAAAATTATCTATTCCAAAGTCAAAAACAACCTCACCAGACATTTTTTCAGGGAATTTAGAATATTCTTTATCTAGCGAAGGTATTCCACTATTTGATGGTCTATCAACAGTAACATTAGATGAGCTTGATAGTTCAAACTCTTTTGATAAAGCAAAATAATTATTTTCATTTCTTCCAGCATATGTTACATGAATATTATCGCAATCATATTCACCAGAACCAAGTCCTTTAGACTTAAATATAGTTTGATTTGATCTAAATCTTAAAGAACATTTTATATTTTCATTTTCCTCTTCTATGACCATAGTACTGATTTTAGGACCGTCTATTAGTGTACCTTGCTTTATAGTCTTGTCACCATCTACAAACTCATTAAATCCTACAGAACCTATTCCAAATAATTCCATACACTTATCTTCACTTAATTGTCCTGAATTACCACTAACTAAAAAAATTCCAAAAAAATTCAATAAATAAAGTGTGCCTAAAGCACCAACTAATAATACTACAGAAATTAATACAAAATGTCTATTATGATCTCTATTGTCTCCAAAATTAGTTGGCTGTCCTTCTTGAGCAAAATGAGTCTTCATAGAAATAATATGGATTTTTCTGGTTAATATATGTTTTTCATATAGCTTTATGACTTTTTCTACGAAATACTAACAATGGAGTTTGTATTTAGTAAAGACAAAATTGTGTTTAACAGAGTACTCTCAGAACTGGACAAATTTGTGATAGATTTTGTAAAAGTTCTGAATAAATGCAATATAAAATACGTCATAGTCTCTGGGTACGTTTCTATAGTTTTTGGAAGATCAAGACAAACAGAAGATGTAGATATGTTAGTAGCTGAAGTACCGTATGAAGAATTTGAGGATTTATGGGATGAAATTACAAAAGAATTTGAATGCATGAACACAGATAACCCCAAAGACGCTTATGAAAACTATCTGAAAGAAGGATCTGCAATAAGATTTTATAGAAAAGATAACCCATTTCCAAACATGGAGTTCAAATTTGCAAAAGAAAAGGATGACTTTTATTCGATAAATAATTCTATAAGACTATTGATTTCTGGAAATGAATTAGAAATATCTCCAATAGAGTTCCATATAGCTTACAAATTTTATTTAGGCTCTGAAAAAGATTTTGAAGACGCAAAATTTGTTTTCAATATATTTAGGAAAAATATTGATTTAGATTTGCTTAAGAATCACTTAAAAAAACTTAATATAGATTCTAAGCTAATAGAAGAATACCTGGGATTGTTATGAGTGAATTAATAGTGGATTTTAATCAGCTTGAAAAAAAGAGAGAAAGGAACAAGAAAGAAAGATTATGGTTTATAGATTGGTACACAAATTGGCTGGAAAATACGCCAAATGAAGTATGGTCAAAACATCATACAAACTTCATAAATTCTGGATTTATCATAGCCAATCAATGGGCTGAATGGAAAAAGAATGGAAGTGTTATTAAAACAGTAAATAAATGATTCTCTTAGTCCTCAGCACTTTGTCCAATAAAGAACAGCAGAAACATAGCAGCTAGGAAAAATATACCCAAAAGAGCTATCCAAAAAACATATTGCCAGAAAACTAGCCCTGCTATAAGACCAATTGATCCTAAAACTATCAAAGTTATAATATAATCTTTGAATATATGAAGAAGCAAGAAAAACAATCCTATAAGAGCAAGAGCCAAAATAATATCTAACAGCATAATATTTTTTGTTCTAAGAACTTTAAGAACTTAATCAACCTAATCGTAGGCTTTGTCTCTTCTAAGAATTTCAGTTATCTTTACATCATTATTAGAAATCGTATATATAACTCTAAAATCTCCTACTCTAAGACGATAAAAATCAGGATTTCTACTACCTTTTAATTTTTTGATATCAGCTTTTGGTCTGTTGAGAAAAGGGTTTATAGATAACTCTTTTACAGAAGTTTTTATTTTGCTTGATATAGAAGAATCTAATTCATACAGCTGTCTTCTAGCTGTTTCAGATATTAACAAATTAAATGTCTTCAAAAGGAACAAACCTCTCTTCTTTTAATATTTGTTTTTGCTTATCAAAGAATAATTGTCTATCCGCTATATTTACAAGACGCTTTATTATTATATCATATGTTTCATCTTTTCTTCCATACTTCTTCATCATTTCTCGTGTATTCTTATCTATCTGAATAGTTGTCATAGTCATTATATCACCATTATATGTAGTTATATATAATTATATAGCACCATAATTTATTTAAATAAATTATGTATTAAAAAAATAAAGAATTATTAAAATAAAATAATAGAGTGCGCTCGGAGGGATTCGAACCCCCACAACCAGCTTGGAAGGCTGATGTCCTATTCACTAATCGTTGAACGATCTACCGTTAGACGACGAACGCTTTAAAACTATTCTCTTTATTTCAATATAAAACTTTATATTCAAGTAAGCAGAAGATTGTTTCATATATAGTTAATCACAGAATATCCTAGTTAACTATATAAGGCGGAAATACAATAATTTATAAGTGAAATTATGGCAAAACAAAAGAAGCTAATAGAATTCAAGCATAGTGGAGTTGAAAATGTCGTAATTCTAGGTATGATACTTGCATTTTTTGTTATACTTGCTCCTTTGGCATACACACAATTACCATTGGCAGACGCAAGTCCAAAATATGATGATATAACAGGCCTTGCTACCAGCAATATAATGGAAGCTGATGCAACAACAGCAATTATAGTAGTGTTGGCAATAGCTTTTCTAATACCAGTTGAATTATCTCTAAGAGATAGAAAAATTGATCATAAAAAAAGATAATTTTTGTGAAGTTAATGGGTTTTAACATTTTAAGGGTTAAGAATGGTTGACATTAAAACTATTGGAAAGGCTATTGGAGGAATACTTCTTACACTTTTCATACTTTCTACAATATTTGTATACGGACTTTCAGAAGCAACAAGCGAAAGCTCCTTAAAACCAGTATTTACAGGGATTATATCAGAACAGCTTTCTCCTCAGCTAGAAGCAAACATGGACGAATTTAGATTATACACAAATGAACAGTGTAAAAAATACGATACAATAAATATTTCAATAACAGACTCTGAATTACCTATAAAATGTGACGAATTAAAACAAGTTACAAACGATAAGCTAGTTAACTTCCTATCAGAAAAGGTATTTGAAAAATTCTACTACACAGATTACGGATGCAATGACATTAGTTGTTTTAAAAAGATCTTGTCTAAGGACCCTAAAGAAATGGTAGTTCTTCTATCTGCGCAAATGAATACTCTGCTAAAGTCACTTATAATATATTTGATAATAGGAATCATAATATCACTTGCTATAATAATTGCATCTATACAAAAATTGTTCCCTATTTTAAAGAATGTAGGATTAACTCTACTAGTATCAGGGCTTGTATTCATAGTAATGTTATTCTCAAAATATTTCCTTCCGTCAGCTCAAGGAGCTCTTGGAGAGTTTATCAATAAAATAGTAAATACATTTACTTACCTATATGGAATCGTATTTGCTATAGGAATAATGGTAGCAGTAATAGGATACATAGGACAAAAATACTGGTCAGATTCAAAAGAACATACTGAAAAGAAGAAAAGCAGCCATAATGAAAGAAATAACTCAACCCAGAAGTCCAAAAAATAAATATATACTACTAAAATCAAATTATTAATATTGGGGTGAAAAAATGAGCTATGTAGTAACATCAAAAGTAAAGGCTTTGATTAAAAAGCATAAGATGAACACAGCAGGAGATTTTGTTCATGCTTTAGATAAAGAAATAGAAAGTCATGTATCAAAAGCAGCTGCTAGAGCAAAATCAAATGGTAGAAAAACAGTAAGAGCAGGAGATCTGTAAAATACTGTTTTATTTTTTTATTTTAGTAATCTATCCAAAAGATCTTTTTTTAGTAAATCTTTTTTCTCTTCCTTTTTGTTATAACCAGATTCCGCTTCTCCCTCTCCCTTTGAATAAGATTCTATGCTTCTCCTATTAGCAATCTCGTCAGATCCTCCATAAGTAGACACACTTGCAGTTGATATTCCATATCCAGATGGTTCTGAAAAAGCTCCATATCCCCCTTTATTTCGTTGTGAAGAATAATTACTTACATTATCAATTCCTCCTGTTATAGCAGTCTTAGGAATCTTGTTAAGTTGCTCTTGACTAAGAGCTGCTCCTATCAAACAAGACCATTCAAGAACAGCATCTGTAAGATCGCACTTCAACATATCATTTCCACATAGATGTGCAAACATAAGTTTTGCTCTTGCAAATGAAGCACTTTCAAGATTAACATCCCTTATACTAGATCCTGTCATATCACAATCAAAAAAGTTTGTATTTTTCAATAAACATCTATCTAAATTAACTCTAGCCATAAAAGAACCAGAGAAATCAACATTAGTCAAATCTGAATTAGAAAGATTAGCATTCAATAAATTACACTCTTTTAAAATAGTATCTTTCAAACTTATAGAACTTAGATTAGATCCATTTAAATCACTTCCACTAAAATTTCTTTCTCCAGAATTATATAGATCAATAAGTTCCCTAGCACTATTAACAATCATAATAACACTAGAATACTTGTATTAATAAAAGATAAAAGAATCTAATAACTAAAAATTTAGAAAAAATTAAGCATCTCTCTCTATTTTTGCTGAAGATGGAGATATAATCAACCAATCTCCTGAAACACCTACAATGTCACCATTAATAGCTGTACAGACATTTTTTATTTTTGATATGGTTCTTTTGAATTCATCTACATTTATGTTTTTGAAGTCTCCTACTTTTGCAAAAACAACTTTTCCTTCTCTTACATTTTTTATAATCCTATCAGAACAAGAAAAGCTTTCTACTCTATCTACAACAATTGGAAGATGTGCTATTCCATCATTTTCCATTACCAATTCTGTATAATCCTGGTCTTCTGATCCTTTTAAGATCGTTTTTAAATTTCCTAACATTTTATTCACCTTGATTTTTTTATTTCTAAATAAATAGGAATTGGGTTTAATTGCCCGGATAGACTTTTTATCGACTAAAGGACAACTAATATTCCTTTTTATCCTCTAAGTTTTGAACTTGCAAAAAGTTGGTTTTGAGGACTATGATGCCCAAAATCCTCAGGCGAACAATTTATGCCAAAGGCATCTTTCTGTTTTCTGGTTCCTGATTTTGGGTCTTGAAATGAATCAACACTAATTTGCTAATTAGCGTCTTTTCTTTGAGAGCTGATGAATTGATGAAGAGTATAAATTATCTAACCCCCAAATTCGCTAGGGCTGATAATATTATGAAACTACTAAGAACGGAATCGTTCTTTTGTAGGCTCTTTTCAGAAGTTTTTAATTTCTGAAAATCTCAGAAAGCTGTTGCTTTCTATAGATTAACCTATGTTGATGTTCTGAACCAAATAGCTAGCTAAGCGGTCATATGGCCTCTTTTCTAGTCATACTGGTTATATATTGCAACCGAGTAAGGTTGCTATTTAACAAAACGTAATGTCCTGTTAGCCAGATTTCGAAAAATCTAGTTATTTAACCTAGTTCTATAGTGTTTACTGTTGTTTAAGCTAAAAATCCTCTGATTTAGTTCTATAAGAGGTACCATATAACTACCTCTAAAATACTCAATATTCGCTTGGAATACTAGTAAAAACCTTGGATTTGCTACGGGTTTATCCAGTAATTACTTCTCAGCACCCATTTAGACAGCTCTAAGAGCTCTGGAGACGTGGGAATTGGCTCTCGCCTTTTTCTGTATCTCTGGGATTGTTGAGGTCATCAACAACTGGTATACTTTAAATGCATTACCCCTTTAAAAGCAATTTCTATAGATCAACTACTGTGAACCACTACCAAAATATTTATATATAGAAAAATACATTCATAGAGTCCAAAATTATTCAAAAATAAAAAACATAGGCTGTGTGTAAAAACTAGTTCATCCACTTAGGAATAACTCCGTATTCGTGCTTGGCTCTTCCTAGAACAGAAAAATTATATCCTATCCATTGCCAATAAGATTCATTTTCTTTTGCAATGTCATTTATTGATCTTACAG
>JACRAC010000010.1 GCA_016213555.1 Candidatus Aenigmatarchaeota archaeon
GGATATGTTATTGATAGCTCTCAGATAGACGAGCTGAAGAAAATGGGTGTAAAGGATTCTAAACTACTTGCACCTAAGAGAAGAGAGTATCTTGAAAGCAAGTTGAAAGAGATGTCAGAAGATATAATTGTTATTAAATTAAATGCGTTGGATATAGATAATTTAAGATCAGAAACAAATCTTAATAAAATAGAGATAAAGAGGATGCAGGATATTATAAATTCTGTTGACTGTGATAAAGTCTTTATAGATGCTATTGAAGCAAATGTAGAAAAATTTAGAAAAGAGATTATATCTGGGTTATCACAGGATAGAAAAGAATTAATAAAAAAGAAAAAATTAGAGATAATATGCGAAAACTACGCTGATAAAAATTATCCTGTTGTAGGAGCAGCATCTATAATAGCTAAAGTTGCAAGAGATGCTGATATAGAGCTGATTCATAAAGAATATGGTGATTTTGGTAGTGGATATTCGTCAGATCCCCGAACTGTTAAGTTTTTAAAGGATTGGATCAAAAAGAATAAGAAGTATCCACCTTTTGTAAGAGGTTCTTGGATCACAGCTAAGGAAATTAAGAAAGATAATGATCAAAAACGCATTAAGGAATTTATAATAAAGGAAAGCGATATCGACAATAAATAGTATTGATAATAAGGTTTTAAAATGGCTAAAGAAGAAAAATCTAAAGAAATAAAGAATGACTACAGGAAGAAATGGTGGAATAACGACTTGAAATATTCATTAGTATTTCTTGGATTAGGAATTGCAATGGGTCTTGTTTCTTATGTAATTAATGTTCCGCTGAGAGCGTTCTTACTATCTGTTGTAGTTTTTATTATATCTGCTTTAGTTTTGAACAAAGTAAACAAACTGTCAGAAGGAAAAGGATGGTGGTTTAGTAAATTTGTTGTATTCATATTTTTATGGTTTGTGACATGGACTGTTTTCCATACATCATGTAGTATATACAATACACTTTGTTTGTAGTTCTTATTTCATAATTTTTGGTGTTAACAATGCTGAGAACGCATTATACAAAAGACATTACTCCTAAAACTGATAAAGAAAAGGTTATTGTTGGTGGATGGGTTAGAACTATCAGGGAGTTAGGTTCTTTGAAATTTATGCTTCTTGCAGATATGTATGGATCTTGCCAAATAACTGCAAAAAAAGGGGATGTTTCTGAAGAAATATTTTCAAAAATAACAAGCTTTAACAAAGAAGATGTTATACTTGTTGAAGGTCATGTTAAAGAAAATAAGCAAGCTCCTTTGGGAGCAGAGATTGTTCCTGAAAAATTTACACTGCTAAGCAAATCTGATACACCTTTACCATTGGATTTCAAGGTAAAGGCTGGATTGGATAAAAGATTAGACTGGCGATCTTTAGATCTAAGAAAACCTGAAGTGAATGCAATATTCAGAATAGAATCTATGATTGTACAAGGCCTTGAAGAGTTTTTGAATAAAAATGGATTTGTTAAAACATTTACACCATGTATAATGGGAACAACATCAGAAGGAGGAGCAGAAGTCTTTCCAGTTGTATATTTCTTGAAAGAAGCTTTTCTAAGACAAGATCCACAACTTCATAGACAGTTAGTTATAGCTGGAGGAGTGGACAAATTATATGATATTGGTCCTAGTTGGAGAGCAGAACCATCACATACTACAAGACATTTATGTGAACATAGAGGATGTGCTGTTGAACTGTCTTTCATAAAAGATGAATATGATGTGATGAAAGTTGAGGAAGAACTTATAAAACATGCTTTTGAAAAAGTAAAGAAAGATTGTGAGAATGAGTTGAAAATATTAGGAAAGGAAATTATTGTTCCTAAGACACCTTTTCCTGTTATAGAATTTCCAAACGTTTATGAAATACTTTCAGAAATGGGCAAGAAAGTAGAATATGGAGAAGAACCTGATAGAGAAGGGGAGATGCTTTTAGCTCAATATATAAAAGAAAAATTTAACCATGAATTCTTTTTCATGAATAGATTTCCAACAAAAGTAAAACCTTTCTATGTAATGAAGTCAAATGAACCTGAATGGGCAAGAAGTACTGACATGATTTATAGAGGTACAGAATTAAGTTCAGGAGGCCAAAGAGAACACAGACATACTCAATTAATGAAACAAGTTAAAGAAAAGCAGCTTAGTCCAGAAAGTGTAAGATGGTTTACAGATCATTTCAAATACGGAGTTCCGCCACACGGAGGATTCTGTATTGGAATAGAGAGAATTGTCATGAAGCTATTAGAATTAGAGAATGTAAGGGAAGCTGTTCTATTTCCTAGAACACCTGAAAGATTGGTTCCTTAAACTCTAGATAACTCTCTTTCTAAAATATATATTGTGCCATTTTCCTTTGACAAAATACCTCTTTCTTGAAGAGATGATATTGCTCTACTTGTTGATTCCCTTGTAGCACCCATAAAATCTCCAAGATCTGATACACGAATATTAACTCCGTTGCCATTGTTTGATAATCTATTTATCACTGATAATGTTTGCTCTTCAATATCTTTGTAACTCATTTCCAATATTCTCTGATAAATATATCTTGTTCTCAATGATATATCTACTAACACATTGACTACTTCAGAAGGATTAGCTTCCATATATTTAACAAAATCATTGAAGTCACAAGAATCTATTTTAGACTCCGCTAGTGTCATTGTTTCTGCGTCTCTTTTATCATTAAAGAAAGCATCTAAACCAAACATTTCTCCAGCTATGTATGACAAAGCAAATACTCTACCATTTGGATTACTATGAGAACTTTTTACTAACCCGCTTGAAACTCTATATATTTTACTAGAAACGTCTCCTATACTATATATTTTTTCTCCTCTCTCATAATTTCTTGGAGTCCACAATTCAGAATTCATAAAAAGAATTTCATCTTTAAAGAATTTAAACCAATTGGTTAATTTCTGTGTTTAGATTTTCTATAGTTTTGTTTTATAGATTTTTTAGTATTAGGCTGTTCCTGTCTTTTTGATCGTATTTCATATTTAACTCTCTTTGCAAAAGGAACTAGATCACCAATATCTTTTTCTATTCCATTTGCGCTTATTCCAAGCATTTCCACAACATACCTATTATCAAGTATTCCTCCTGATCTGTTTACAACACAAAAATAATCTGTTTTGCCATCTCCGCCAATATCTGTAGCATTGAGTTCAAAAATAACTTTTCTATTACCATACGTACCTTCAACCATAGAACCAACAGATGTAGCAACCCAGAGGTATGTTTTATCTTCTTCAGGTATACTAAGAACTCTTCCATCAACTGCAAAATTTCCTAATCTTATTTGTTGAATAAACATGTCTACAGAATCTGCAAGCAGTTTGTCTCTATATCCTCTAAACTCTGCTCCATAAATATTTCCAACTTCCTTTCCTTTATTAGTTAAGGTTGTAGAAGGATATACTAATATTGCAAAGTCAGGATTTCCATCAAAAGGATAATTTTCTTTCACTTCTCCATACTGATCTCCAAAAGCTTCTCCATAACCATCTATAAAAGTACGGATAGCTCCATTACTATCATCTAAAACTAATTTAGCTGAATTTTCAGGTAATCTTCCAACTCCGTCATGATCTCTACCAAGAAATTTTAAAGAATGATAAGGCATCAATTGTCGTCCTGTTTCCAAATCCCTATTCTGTCCTCTGGAATAAAATCTAGGCAGGTATTCATTATTCGTGTAAGAAGTTTTGTTCTCACCTGTGTAACCAGGAATAGCAAGGACCAATACTGTACCTAATGCTAATAATGTTGTTTTAAGCCAACTCATATAGCATTTTCCTAAGAGAAAGAATTTAAACCAATTTATAAATGTTATCTTTTGCCATTCAGTCTTAACCCTCTACCTTTTTCTACAAGACCTCTGTCAGCAAGAGTTCTCTTTGTTCTACTAAATGTTTCTGGAGTAATTGCAATACATTCTGATAAGTCATTTGAAGGTATTATGCTTCTTCCTATTCCATCAACAGGGCTGTTAGCGACTAGGTATTCTACAAGACGCATGAAATTGTTTTCTATTTTATCATATACTAGATGAGAAACTGTTGTGCGATCATCTGATAATCTTCTTGCAACATATCCTAAGAATCTAGCGTATTCTGTAGAATGTTTTAGATATTCTAAAAGTCTTTTGACACTTACATGTTCTAGTATAGTAGGTGGGTATACAACTGCCTCTGCTTTTCTTTCTTCAGAGAACAAAGCATCTAATCCAAAAAAATCTCCTTTACAATTGGCAAAACTAATTCCACATCCATTTTCAATAGGGTATTTTTCAAGAACAACACCATCTCTTACTACATATATTTTTCTATCCTTTGAACCCATTGAATAAAGTCTTTGAATTCCTTGTTCTTCTGAAAAATATCTAGGGCTTTCCCACTCAATATCCAATTTCATCAATATATGATGTAAATAAAGAATAAAAGCTAGTATTAATTATCTAAACAATAACTCTCATGAAATCCTTAGCTAGGGTTGCATTCTTTACATGTTTTATTTTGTCTTCAAGCTCCTTGACATCTTGATATCTTCTTGATATATGCGTTAATATCAAGCGTTTAACATTTGCTTTTTCTGCTATATCAAAAACTTCGCTATGTGTTGTGTGGCGCCATTTTTCCTGCTTGTCTTCACTGAAGAACGTTGAATCATGTATAAGGAGGTCTGCATCTTTAGAAATTTTTACTATATTTTTATTTGGCAATGTGTCTCCAGAATAAACTATTTTTTTGCCTAATTGTATAAATGAAATATCTTCTAATAATACTTCCTTTTCCTTGAAGACAATCATTCCATTGTCTTTTAGTTTTTTGAAGATAGGTCCTGATTCTGGAAGGCCTAATAGCTTTGCTTTTTCTTTATCTATCTTTATTTTGTCTTTTTCTTTTATTGCATAGGCTACTGCTGGAACACCGTGTTTCATCGGAACTGCTGTAACAGAGTATTCTTCATTATCTATAAGGGTCTGGATTTCTGTTCCTTCATGTTCTACATTAATAGCTTTGATAGGAAAATCTTTTGTGCTATATCCTAAACTAAGTAAAATTGGTACAAATTTCTTTGCTTCTGGTCCATATATTCTTAATTCTTCTTGACGTTTTTCTAAATTCATTGTTTCTATTAGACCAAGCAATCCTGCAAAATGATCTGCATGCCAATGGCTTATGAAAATGTCGCTTACTCTCATAAAGTTTAATCCAGAAGAGAATATTTGTTTTTGAGTTCCTTCTCCACAATCAAGTAAACAGACAAATTCTCTTTCAGACTGATATTTTACATACAATGAGGCATGATTTCTGTATTTAGTTGGAACTCCTGCAGTTGTTCCTAAAAATGTTATTTCAAATTGCCCCATAGTATATACCTATAAACTTATTCAATAAGTTATTTTTTTATAACAATTAAAGGCACAAACATCTCTTCTTCGCTTACGCCACCATGATTACCTATAAACGGTCTGTCAATCTCTCCTATTATAATGTCCTTTATCACATAATTGTCTTTCATTATAAGAATATAGTCTCCTATTCTTTCTAAAAGCTCTTTGGAAACATTTGGCCCAAACCAGCCTTTTTTAGCAATATATTGACTCTTATACAAATCGCATGCATGGCTAAAGGTTTTCTTTATGTATTTTTCAAATTTTCTTTGAAACGTAGGCTTTACATAACAATATGCAACTCTGGTTTCTCCTGAAAGAGGTCTTTCTAAACACTCAATAACCTTAGGGTGTTTGTTTAATACAATTGTTCTACTTTTTACTGTATCTATATGACCATGATCTGCAGTTACTATTATTGTAGTATCTTTTAATTTTTTAGAAAATTTTAAAATTTCTTTGTCTAATTTCCTAAAGTTTTTCAAAGATTCTTTACTTTTTTTCCCATATAAATGACAAAGTATATCAAAATCAGGCCAATATGCATAAATATATTTTTTTCTCCTGTCTTTTGAAATTATTTTATTTATTTTCTTGAAAAAATCAGTTAATCCATTGTAAGCCACTAATTTAGCTTTTTTGCATAATGTTTTGTTGTAGTCAGACGTAGCAAGGTCTTCTGGTAAAAGAATATAGCTATTTATATTATTAAATATTGTAGACTGTTTAAAGAATTTTTCGGATTTTATCTTCAAGCTTACTGGTATTCTCCCTAATCGTGTAATATAAGGCAAAGGCATTGAAGTTGTTCCTATTTCCTTTGAATACATATACCAACCTGTAATCATATGCTCACTTGGAGATAAGCCAGTAAAAAAGCTAGTTACACAAGGTGCAGTAGATGATGGGAATACTGAGGTTATTTTTCCTTTTAGATGTTTGAAAAGAAAACTTTTGCTATTTTTTTCTACATAATCATATCCTAATCCATCTATCATGAATAGTATTATATTTCTTGAATCTATGCTTTCAGATGGAAGATCTTTAAGATTCTCATACAGCGACTGTTGACCAAATGCTGTCTTTATAGAACTTATTAAATTTACAACACTTCCGTCTTTGTAATTAGGCAAAAAAGTCTTCATATATTTTATAAAGAACTTCTATATTTAAAAATTCTAGAAAAACAGGTAGGTAAGAATAAGACCTATGAAAACTGCAAACATTGCTAGAAAGACAAATAAGAACCTCATAAATCGTTGGCTTATTGGAGGCTTTTCTATAAGGTAAAGTATGAAAACAACAATAGGTGCTACCAATATTAGTATCAATAAAATATGGTCAATTATGTAAAACCCTGCAGGTATTATACTAAGAGATAAAAAAAATACTAATAAATAAACTATTAGGGTTGCTGTAAAATAACTAGGATATTTTTCGTTTTCCATAAGAATCTTTGTTTTCTTGATATATAATATTTTACTGTTCTTTTCTTGCAATAATTATTGGAGTAAAAGGATCTTTTGAAGTTATATCACTCTCTGATTTTACAATATTATCTGAGTTTTCTAAAGATATTTTTACATCAGCTATCTTCATTGAAGATATGTCTGATAGATCAGAACCTACTACAGCAAGCTTATTTCCATTCTCCCTTAATCTTTCTATAATCTTCTGCTTTTGTTTTTGTGATATACTAGAATATACATTTATTTTTTCTAAATATTCATCTAACTGAACATTTGTAGACTTATCTATTTCATAACCTGTTACTATTTTTCCAGATAATCCTATAGAATATGAAATATTTTCTACAAGATCTTTTTTAGCTCCTGTAATAAAAAATATTTTTGTTCCAAGATTTTTACAGTCATTTATAAGTTGGCCTAAATCGCTTCTTATATTGAGTTTTATTGCCTGTACACCTATAAAAGTAAGGTCTTTTTCATTCTCTATTAATCTTTTCTTGGTTGCAAATGCTATTACTTCTAGTCCTTGTTTTTCCATAGAATTTGTTATATCTATAATTTTTCTTACATCAACTGCTCTTATTCTTCTAATTCCTCCTGCGTCATATATGAAAGAGCATCTTCTCAAGATCTCATTAATAGCTCCCTTTGCATAAAGGACATCTTTATTTTTAATAGAGTATGCTACTGACATTATTCTTTTTTCAGAATCGAATTCGTATTCTTTTGTTCTTTTATAATTTGTTCTAAGATCACTTAAACCTGCTGATATTGATAGTGATAAAAGAGCTTCATCTACTGGATTTTTATTGCCATTTACTCCAAAATTGTTACATAGTTGGCCTGACGCTAATAATAGCTGAATATCTTCAAATCTTTTTGGATTTATTTGTCTTCCTTGATAGATAAATTTGCTTCCATTTATGTCTACTAACATATCATTTATATGTATTTTTTTCACAGACATTTCATCTACAAGACTTTTCTTATTTATACATAATACTGATACAGACTCCAAAGAATCCGCTATTCCTGGAGTTCTTATTATAACTTCGTTTTCTAACAACTTATTTTCTAAAGAGCTTGAGAGTTTTCTATAATAGAAAGCTTCTGGAAGAAATGTTACTGCTAATGAAAATGCAGATATGAACAAAGTCCTTAACTCTAGTCCAATCAAATATCCTATTGCTATAGAAGTTGCTGCAATTATTATGATAGATGTTCCAAGAATTTTATTAATTTTTTGCGGGAAAAATAGAGAATAATCTATCTCAGCCTCTTTGCATTCGTGGATAGCTATAGCAGTACAGCTTCCTGATAAAACTATTGACTTTGGAAATAAAACGTTGTTTATTTCTGGAAGCTGTATACTATCTAAAGAATTATCTGTTTTATGAACAGGAGTTTTGTCTCCTTTTATTATAGATTCATCAACAGACACGTTTGACTGATTAAGTATTCTACAATGAACTGGAACAACGTCTCCTTTTTTAATAAATATTATATCTCCTGGGACTATTTGGTCAAAGGAAACTTGTTTTTTCTCTCCATTTCTAATAGCTTGTATTTTAAGCATGTTTGAGTTTTTTATTAGAGACGTTTGCTTGTCTATCTTCTTTGACTTGAATAAATTCAAAAAAATGTATGAAAGAATAAATGCTAAAATTATTCCGGTTTCTAGAAAATATCCAATAAGAATGAAATATACAGATAATACAAATAGTAATATTGTGAGAACTGTTCTTAGTTGTTGCAAGAATGATATTTGGCTATTATCTACAACTTGCTGTTTCCCAAGTCTTATCTTTGCTTCATAGTCGGTTATGCCTGTTGTA
>JACRAC010000011.1 GCA_016213555.1 Candidatus Aenigmatarchaeota archaeon
TATACCCTTGATCATATATGCGAACAAGATGTCCATACAAAATTTTATTTTTTGTGTCTTTGTCAGCAATTCTTATTAGTAGTTGGAGTATATATATTTTTTAGAAAATATCTTATTGAAAGTTTTGTAATTGTAAGAATTTGTAACTAGTAGACTAATTTATTGTTTTTTTGTTAATAGCTGTTTTGGCTGTGCTACTGGTATTGTTTTTGCTGGAAGTTTTGGCTTTATTTCAGCTTGTTCTGGCTGTTTTACATTGATTTTTGAGAATTTTCTTAGAACATTTTCAAAATATCCTGCTAATTCATCTCCGTCTGGTGTTAGTTTGATGTACTTTACCCGACCCATTTTATCAAAACTTACTAGTCCTAGCTGCCTGAAGTTCTCCAAAAGCTTTACAGTATGAGAGTAAGTACAGTCTGTTTCTTTTGATAGCATTGATATATATTTTACAGGCCCTCCCATTTTTAATGCCATAAGGAGTTTAACTGGTTTTTTCCTAAGAAACATCTCTTCAAGCTCTGCTTTTGTTGATAATGGTAAAGTGTTCATAGAATATCACAATAATATCTTATAGACTAGAATATATATCTTGGGATATAAATAGATTTTAGAAAATTCTAAAAATTATTCAAAAACATTTAATTAATAGGTAATAAATATAGTTATGTCATTTACTGTGGAACCTCTAAGACGAGTTATTAAAAAGGCTGGTGGAAAGAGAATAAGTGATGATGCTGCAAAAGTTTTAGCAGATATACTTGAAGAAAAGGTTATTGTTCTTTTAAAGGAAAGTGAGAAAATTGCAAAACATTCTGGAAGAAGTACTATATTGAGAAGAGATGTAAAACTTGCTAGAAAGGGTTTGGAAAAGTGATGAATATGAAATTAGGATCTATATTGACGTTGATTGGAGGGCTTTTGATTACTCTGAATGCTACATTGGCTAGCTTGGCTTACTCTACTGGAATAACTCCTGTTATACCTATGTTTATGTCATCGTCTTTATTGCTATCGTTTAGCTTGATAGGACTGTTGGCTGGAATACTTGTTTTGCTTGGATTTTACTTGTCTTTGAAAGCAAGAAACAGTCTGACAGCTGGTGTTCTAATTATAATGTTTTCTGTGGTTGGATTTGTTGGTGGAGGAGGATTTTTCGTAGGTAGTATTCTTGGTATAATTGGTGGAGCTTTTATTTTAAAAGGTAGGTAATTTCTATAGTCATTTTATAGTTTGTTTAGTTAATTTTGGTATGGAATTAAAACGATTATGTATACAAAACTTGATACCTGGGATGCAGAATATAGATATTGTTGGTAATATTCTTAGGATTAGTAAACGTAGTTTTAAGAAAGATGGTGTAGAAGGTCAGGTTTGTTCTGTGTTCTTAGGAGATGATACTGGCACTATTAGATTAGTATTATGGAATGAAGAAATTAGTAAAGTTGATGGTTTTAACCAAGGAGATGGTATTAGAATAACTGGCTTTGTAAAACAGGATAATTTTGGTCCTCAGATAAGACTTGGTAGATTTGGTGTTATTGAACGTTATGGAATCGGAGCTAAAAGAAGAGCATATATTAATGAGTTAAGTGAAGAAGGTTCTTATGAGATAAGAGCTGCTTTATTGCATATATTTGAGTCTTCTCCTTTTTATGAAATTTGCCCAAAATGCAATAATAGCTTGAAAGAGGATGAAAGTAATTATGTTTGTTCAAAAGATGGTGTTGTTGAGCCTGACTATGCAATGAGAATAACTGGAATTATAGATGATGGTACTGGATCTATAAGATGCGTTATGTTCAAAGATCAAGCTGAAAAAATACTTGGTCATAATGTTAGTCAAGCAAAAGATATTGTACTTAGAAAAGGAGTTTCTGAACTATTTGGAAAGGCCAAATATGGAGAATATGTTTTTTCTGGAAAACTTAAACAAAACAAATTTTTTGATAGGATGGAGTTTGTCATAAACAGTGTTAAAGAAATTGATGTTAAAGAAGAGATATTTTTATTGACAAACAATTAGTTTGGAATGTAATATCTTCCAACAAGTTCTTCTTGCAAATTTGCTCTATTTCCTGCATTATCTAATACTGATATAGTTTCTTTTGGAATATATCTTATTTGGAAACTTGGTTCAAACTGTATTTTTCTGGTTCTTGTTTCAAAAGTCTCATAAGTTTGTTCAGAAATAGGAATTTTTGGTATCTGACCTGAATAGTCTACTAATAAACATTTTTGATATTTATTCCAAGCGTTTATTGCTACATAAGCAAGGGCTACTGGTATTGCTGTTTTTAGAAATTTGCCAAGACGCATTTTATCTAACTAGATGTTGTATTAGTTACTAAAATATATTAATCTCCTATACCTTTTTCGCTTACTGTGAATACAGCTTCTCCTTCTGGCAAAGATGGAGAATCTATTAATCTAACTATTCTCTTCTCTCCTTTTGATTTTCTAAAGAACATTCTAAAGCCTATTCCATGACCTAGTACATGGCCTCCTATAGGTGCTGTTGGATCTCCAAACATTACATCTGGACGAGCCATAACCTGATTTGTTATGTACACTGCTATATTGTAGGTGTCTGCTAATTTTTGCAAGAAGTGTATATGACGATTAAGTTTTTGTTGTCTTGGAGCTAGTTCTCCTCTACCTGAATAGTCTGCTCTAAAATGAGCTGTTAAAGAATCTATAATAATTAATTTTATATTTTTTTCTTTTATCACATCTTTAGCTTTTTCTGCTAAAACTACTTGATGATCTGAATTATATGCTTTTGCTACATATATGTTTTTCAATACTGTTTGTGGATCTAGACCTTGAGCTTCTGCTAACTGAACTATTCTCTCTGGTCTAAAAGTAGACTCTGTGTCTATGAACAAACATGCTCCGTTTATACCGCCTTTTTCTATAGGTAATTGCACATTTACAGCTAGCTGTAGTCCTAACTGAGTTTTTCCTGACGAAAATGCTCCAGCTGCTTCTGTGATTGCTTGTGTTTCTACTCCTTTTCCTCCTAATAATGCATTAAGTGCAGTAGATCCTGTTGTTATTTTTCCTATTTCTGATCTTTTTTCTAAAACTTCGTCAGCAGACTTGAATCCCATATCAAGCATTTCACGAGCTGCTTGTATAATTTTTTGTGCAGTTACGTCGCCTATATCGCATGCTGCTGATATTTCTCCTTGGGATGCTGCTGCTATAGAAATAAGATCATTATAACCAGCTTCTCTTAGTTTTTCTGCTGCTTTTGGACCTACTCCTGGAAGATCTTCTAAAGTAGCTTCTTCGGCAGATTTTTTTACTTTTTCTGTTTGATTTTCAAGCTCTTCTGCTTTTTCTTCAAATTCTATCTCAACTTCAGATGGTTTTTTAGTTCGTGCCATGTTTGTTAAATGCTTGGCAAAACTTATAAAGAAGACTGGATTTACACAAATAATTTATAGAATTATTAGAATAAGAAAATGGAAAAAGAAATCTTAAGAAATTTCTTTTTCACTAATAATAACAAAATCTCCTACACTTTTTACTGTTGAAAAAGGTACTAACAGACGGTTGTTTTCATCTTTTTCTAAGCTCAATTCTGTTATGTGTTTTGTAGGTTCTGTTAGAACTACATGCAACAGTTCTCCTGACTCTGCTACAAACTTTAGATCTCCTACTACGCCAAATTTTCGGCCAGTTTCCTCTGATATAACTACCTTCCCAAGAAATTCGCGTCCCTTGCCTTTGAACATATCATATACACCTAGCTATTCATTATTTGTATTGCTATAAATATATATAGTATTTGACATACGTCAAAGCTATATACAGAATACTCTACTGTAATGGTAATTGACATTCTTTATTTACTAAGAAAATAATAAATGACTATGAAAAATGAAATCATAATACTTTCCTTAGGAGGGTCATTAATATTTCCAGATGAAATAGATGTTGAATTCTTGAAAAAGTTCAAAGAACTTATTATAAAATATATAAAAAAGGGCAAAAAATTTGTCATTATAACAGGTGGAGGAAAGATTTGTAGGAGATATCAAAATGCTGCTTATGAGATATCAAAATTGTCTGATTTGGAAAGAGATTGGCTTGGAATACATGTAACAAGAATGAATGCAAGATTTGTTAGAAGTGTTTTCAATGAAATAGCTAAACCTGGCATTATCAAAGATCCTACTGAGAAAATTAAATTTAAAGGATCTATACTTATTGGTGCTGGATGGAAGCCTGGATGCAGTACTGATTATGATGCTGTATTACTTGCTAAGAATTTGAAAATTAAGAAAATGGTAAATATGTCTAATATAGAACATGTTTGTGATAAAGATCCTAATAAATTCAAAGATGCAAAGCCAATAAATAATATAAATTGGAAAGATTTTCGTAAGCTGTTGCCGAATAAATGGGATCCAGGTGCTAATGTACCATTTGATCCTGTAGCAGCTAGAGAAGCTGATAGATTAGGAATGGAAGTTGTTATAATGAATGGGAAAAATCTTGAAAATTTAGAAAAATATTTAGATGGAAAGGATTTTGTTGGTACTAAAATTCATCCTTGATTTTTTATGTGAGGGAAAATTTACATATTTTTACTATCTATATTCTTCAACATATGTTTTCTTTCTTATGCTTTTATAAATATTGTTTGTAATTTAGGTGATAAAGAATATACATAGTTTCTGTTTTTTCTTGATCTTTCTACATAGCCTAGTTGCAGCAGTCGCTTAACAATATTATTTACTGCTCTGATGCCATGTGTCTTTGATTTGAAATTTTCTAAACCTAATTGATTTACTATCTCATCTGTTGTTTGTGGTTGTATAAGCAATTCTAATATTTGTTTTTGTTTATCTGAAAATTCATCTAAATTAATTTTTATTTCCTCTTCTTTCTTTTCTAAAATATCTAGAGTTATCAGATCTTTATCTAATTCTGCTGCTCGATTTATTAGATTGTCTGCTATTCTCAATATCTCACGTGGGAAGCCACCTGATTGTTGGTAAATATAATCTATAGATTCTTGAGAAAATGGTTGTAAATCTGTTCCGCCTACATATGATATTCTTTTTCTTACTAAATCTATCATTTCCTCTTTTGAAATTGATAATAATTCTGTTTTGCTAGCTATTCTTTTTCTTAGGCTTTCTAGTTTAGATCTTAGATGGTTTTCAAAAATAGGAAGAGCTGAAAATATTATGTATAGATTTGGTGTTTGATCTGATAAAACACGAAGCCATTCTAGTGTCTTGATAGAAGATTCATGTGCCTCGTCACAGATGATTATCAATGGACGTCGTTTTTCTAGGAAAGATGGTATTTGATATAACGATGTTAATTTAGACCAAAAATATGGCTTATACTTATTATTTAACAAATATACGAGTTCTTCAGGTCTCTCTGGTGGCTTTCCTAGGAACAAAAAGTCATATTCTGGCATATTTGCTGATAGCCACTTAAGAAATGTTGTCTTTCCAGAGCCTGTTGGCCCTAGTAAAAGGACTATTTTTTGCTTTGATTGTATTGCAGTCCTTACCTTTTCAAGCTCTTTCTTGTAGCCGACTAGCATGCTTGGTATGATCTCAAAAGTAAAGGGGTCTTGGTTCCAACCTAGTTTACCATACCATTCTATTAAGTTCATAAGAGTATTTGTTGGTTCACGTTTATATAGATTTGTTCACTCTACTTCATACTTTTTGGTGTTGTTCATGTTTATGTTCACGTATTGTTCATGTGAATATCGTGAACACTACGTGAATAACGCGTGAACGTTTGTTAACTACTTAAATTACAGGTATTTTTACGATATTTATCCATAGTAGATGTATTATTTGTTCACGTTGTTTGTTCATTTTTCTTTTATGTTCACGTGAAGTTCATTTTCTTTGTTCACGTTGTTCACGCTATATATTTACTATATAGTAGTTTGTGAGCCTGTTTTAGACCTATCTTATAGAATAATAAGCATATTAATGATTAATATAGAATAAATAAGCTATATATGATCTTTATAGTCTATAGAGACTTGTTTAATAGCTCTAAGAACCTAAGAATTTCACTCATTTTCTGGCCTTGTTCAAGTTTTTCCACTACTATTGGCTTTAGTTTCACGACTTTTAACAGTGTTTTACCTGTTTCAGACCCTAACAGTGTTATATCAACCATAGGTGCTAACACTCCCTCAACATACTTGGTAGTTGTACTAGGATGAAGCTTGGCTTCCTTAGCTATCTGTCTTATCCACACACCTTCTTGATGATTTACTAGCACCTGAACTATATTCCTTACCTTTCTTGGATCACTTCCAGGCTTTCTACCCCTCTCAACCATACTATTTATTAGACACCTGAGCATTTAAATCTTTTTGATGTTTTTTGGTACTTACAAGCCTATAAATCCTTATTTCTATAAGTATCACAAACTTTTCTAATAACACTCACATAACTTAAAAACAGTGTTATATTTAATAAAATACTAAACCTAAAAAGTTTGGTCTAATTTATTAGACAGGTGTTCGATAATATATATATATTTAGAAGTCCTGCCGTATGACGATAAAATTTGTTCCATTTTATCGAACTTATTTGATCTGTACGGAGACTTTAGATATAGATCCCTAATTTTTATTATACCATCTTTATTACAAATTACTATTTTATACGCTAATTTGTCATTTGGGTGTTTTTTGATGTAATTATCACTTTGATATCTTCTACAACCATATTTTATTTTTAATATATCTAGCAATTTGCATATGAAATCTATAAGATTTTTGTCTGTATTAACAATCTCTATTTTACCCCCAGATATTGGTTTACCTCCATAATTATATTTTTGGACGTTTACAGACCCTTCTCCTTCTATTTATAGCTATTAGAAATCCTATAATTATCTTCTGAGTTAATTCCATTAATTTCCTCAGAGGTGATTAAAATATATGGAATAAAAATTATTTAATCGTTTGATATTTTTTAATAATTTCTGATATTAATGGGATAATAGTTGAAATTTTAAAGAATGCAAACAGGTGATTAACTATGGTAATAGATCAAAAAGCTTTTGAAAAGCTGAAAAAAGGGTTTGAATACTTGGAAGAATACGACAAATATGGCGATTACCCTGATAAAAGGATTGTACTAAGTGTGACGATTCCTCTTAGACTTAAGAAGAAATTGGATAAAAAAGATAATGTCTCTAGATTTGTGGAAAAAGCTATTGATAATGAGTTGAGAAAAAATAATTAAGCGACTTTTAAAAATACATATGGCTGTAAACTCCTTTCATAACTTGTTGCTGCAGCTGTTAATTTTTCATCTAAAACTAATCCAAATCGTTTCTCAATTGATTTTAATTCTTTTTTCAATCCACATTTTATTCCGACATAAACTAAGGTTCCTGCTTCAAGACCCTCTGCTAAAGCACTGATTTTATAAATGTTCTCTGATCTAGACCCTATTGCATTGGATAAATAGACTTTTGTAAATCCTTTTGGAGAATATGTAAATATATTATCTTGTACTACCTCAAGCCTATCTGTATTATCAGCTATTTTTTCTAATCTCTCTCTTGTAAAATAGCTTAAATTATCATAGTAATTCTGTTTTAAAAATTCTGGAAATCTTCTACATTTTAACAGATCTATTCTTCTTCTTACGTAGTCACATTGATCTGAATTTGCGTCAACAGCAACAACTTTTTTCGCCTTTTCAAGTATAGCAAAAGCCTGATCACCTGATCCGCGTATAGCTAATACACTATCATCTTCTCTAGATCAAGACCGGCCATGATTGCTTCAAGAGATTCTGTTGTTGAGTAATAATGAATTCCAGAGTCTGGAAAAACAGAAGATGGGTCTGATGTTTTACGAGACATTTCTATATTTAGAAGTCACCGCTTTTAAAGCTATGTTTTAATAGCTACTATAGAGTAGTTTAATATTCTTATTGTGTGTTCCAGTAATGTAATTTATTTTGTTCTTTTTGTTTGTTTCTTTGTATTATTAGATTATGAGATGTTTTATAGCAGTTGATTTAGCAGATATGCTAAAGGCTAAGATAGCTGAAGTTCAACAAAAAATAGCTGACAAAGGAATGAGTATTGTCAAGCCTGACAATCTTCACGTGACTCTAAAGTTCTTAGGTGAACTAGATGAACTAAAAGTGAACAAAGTTTGTCATGTTTTAGCTGGTATAAAACAAGCAATTTTTGAGATTTCTCTTAGTGGTTTAGGTGTTTTTCCCTCATATAAAAATCCTAAGGTAGCTTGGGTTGGTATAGAAGGTAAGGAGCTAAAAGATCTAACAAATTTAATAGAACAACTTTTAGCAGAAAATGGCTTTCCTAAAGAAGATAGGGAATTTAATGCTCATTTGACTATAGCTAGGATTAAAGATGCTTCTAGGGATTTTTATAAGAAATCAGATGGTTTGAAGGATGTTAAGATAGGTAAACAGGTAGTAAAGGAGTTTAGCTTAAAGAAAAGCACTTTGTTACCAACAGGGCCTGTTTATGAAAATATTAGGAAATTTGATCTAAGTTAAGATCCAAATAATTCATAAATAAAATCTACAACTTTTTTAATAACTCTTGGTTGTTCTGTTTTTTTTCTTGGCAAGCTATCTAAAGTTTGTCTTAGATCGTACAATCTTAATCTACAAACATATGTTCTTTCGTATCGTGTGAGATCTGGATATCCGTACATTTTTTCACGGGTTTCTCCTAATTTCTTTTCTGTTATAGGATATTTGGGTCTATTTTCCATAAGTTATTTACTGTAATTCTTTTATTATTAAAGACGAAATAATAGTATGTTTGAAGGGATTTTTCAGAAGATTTCTTTGGAAAAACTATGTGCTATATTGGTTGTTGCTGGGCTTGTTGTACTATTCTTTTTGGTTGTTTTTATTGAGCCTGTTTCTATGAATATTTCTCAAATATCTGAAAAAGATATTGGAAAAATAGTAAGTATAAATGCTAGCGTAGAGAATAAAAATCTACGCAATGGAAATTTATTTTTAGAGCTTGGTGATGTTGATAGCAATAGTACTATAAAAGCTGTGATGTTTGAGAATGATATTAAGCAAGATCTATCAACATTTCAAAAAGGTAGCCATATAAATATTGTAGGAAGAATTGATAGATATAATGGTGAGTTAGAAATAATCATAAATAAAATAACAGTAATAGAATAAGGTGACTTTAAACTTACTTGCAATTTACTATAAATTGCTCGTAATTTTTAAAAACAACAAAAAATAATAAGGTTTTTAAAATGAAATGTATTATACTTGCAGGAGGATATGCTAAGAGACTATGGCCTATAACACTTACACAGTCAAAGGCTTTGTTAAGGGTTGGTCATAAACCTGTAATAGAATATATAATAGACAATATTGACAAGACTAATGTCAATGAAATAATAATTTCTACAAACCAAAAATTTGAAAAAGACTTTAGCCAGTGGATTGATAAAAATTCAGGAAAATTTAAGAAGCCTATAAGATTATTTGTTGAACCTACTACCGCAGAAGAGAACAAATTCGGTGCTGTAAAAGGTATTTCTTATATCATGGATGAGATGAAAATTGAAGAAGATTGTATGGTAATTGCTGGAGATAACTTATTTGATTTTGATTTGAATAACTTTCTGAAGTTTTTCCATGAAAAAAGAGGGTTTGTTGTAGCAGTTTATAATGTTGAAAGTAAAGATAAGGCAAAACTTTATGGTGTTATAAATGTTGATGATAAGGAAAGAGTTACTCAGTTTATAGAAAAGCCTTCTGTTCCTGCATCCACATTAATCAGTACTGCCTGTTATGTTTTTCCTAAAGAGACTTTTTATCTTGTTTCAGAATTTCTAAAACAAGAGAACATGGCAGATGCTCTTGGACAATTTTTACAATGGGTTCATAAGAGGATTCCTGTATATGCTTACAGCTTTGATGGATATTGGTTTGATATTGGCGACAAAGAAGTTCTAAAGAAAGCAGAAGAATGGGTTAGAAAAGTTGGTGTTGAATAGCCTATTTCTCAGTTTATATATAAACAGTGTTAATTATTGAATATGAACAATTTTATTAAAAGATTTTTTGATAACATCTTGCTCATAATTATTTTATTCATAGCTTTTTGTTATGCTATAAATAACATATAATACAGTATCTCTTACTTGAATTCTATCATACCAGCATCTGAGGATAGTCAAGTTGTATGGCAAGCTACAAAATCGTTAACAATTTCTTATCTTGTTTTAATAGGAATAATAGTAAGTTTAGTGGGGATCATTGTTTTTAAGAAAACTGAAAAATCTCAATAATAAAACATACGCTCATAAAGATTTGCCGCTAATTCTAATTATGAATGTTGATAAGAAACCTAATAGGTTGGCAAAAGAGAAGAGTCCTTACTTACTTCAGCATGCGTACAATCCTGTGGATTGGTATCCTTGGACTCAAGAAGCGTTTGATTTAGCGTCTAAGCTTGATAAGCCGATATTTCTTTCGATTGGATACTCTACTTGCCATTGGTGCCATGTAATGGAAAAGGAGAGTTTTGAAGATGCTGAGGTTGCTAAGCTGCTTAATGATAATTTTATTTGTATTAAGGTTGACCGTGAGGAAAGACCAGACATAGATTCTGTTTATATGAAATTTTGTCAAAGCATGACAGGAAGCGGTGGATGGCCTCTTACTATTATTATGACTCCTGACAAAAAGCCTTTTTTTGCTTCAACATATGTTCCTAAACAGACAATGTATGGAAGAGTTGGTATGGTTGATTTAATTCCTAGAATTAGAGAAGCTTGGAATAATGAGAGACAAGATATTCTTGGTTCTGCTGAATATCTTACAAATGCTTTGTCTGAATATGATGAAAGTGGTAAGCTTGAGAAAGGTTTGGTGGATAAAACTTATTTGCAGCTAGAAACAAGGTTTGATGAAAAAAATGGTGGGTTTAGTCATAGTCCTAAATTTCCTACTCCACATAATATTGTATTTCTAATAAGATACTGGAAACTTAGTGGAAATAAGAGAGCTTTAGAGATGGCTGAAACGACACTGGAAAAAATGAGACTTGGAGGAATTTTTGATCAAGTAGGTGGTGGTTTTCATAGGTATTCTACAGATCCTTTATGGAAACTTCCACATTTTGAGAAAATGTTATATGATCAAGCTTTGTTAGCCTTAGCATATATAGAAGCTTATGAAGCTACTGGAAAAGAATTTTATAAGGATGTTGTTGAAGAGATCTTTGAGTATGTCATTAGAGATATGAGTTCTGAAAAAGGGTTTTGTTCTGCTGAAGATGCTGATTCAGAAGGTGTTGAAGGTAAGTTTTATGTATGGAAAAGCGATGAAATAAAAAAGATCCTTGGCAAAGATGCTGATGAATTTTGTAAAATATTCAATGTAAATAATGATGGAAACTATAGAGAAGAGGCTAACGGAGAGATAACTGGAAATAATATATTATTTCTTAACGAATATGTGGAGAATGACTTTATAGTTGGTTGTAGGAGAAAGCTGCTGGCTGAAAGAAGCAAAAGAATAAGGCCGCATAAGGACACCAAAATTTTAACAGATTGGAATGCTCTAATGATATTAAGCTTAGCAAAGGCTGGAAGAGTTTTTAGTAGGGAAGATTATCTAAAGATTGCTAAAGAAGCTATGCAGAATATTTTAGATAATAGATATAAATATTTTTTGCTTCACACTGAAACTATCAGCGGATTTTTAGATGATTATGCTTTTGTAATATGGGCTTTGATTGAACTTTATCAAAGTACTTTTGATAAAAAATATATAGATTTATCTCAAGAGCTGATTAAAGAGTTAGAAGGTTTTGCAGATAAAAATAATGAAAATATAGAATCTTTTGGTGGATTTTTCTTATCTAGAGAAGATATTGTGATAAGGACTAAAGAACTTTATGATGGTGCTTTGCCTTCTGGTAATTCTGTTATGGTTTATGATTTGTTTTTATTATCTAGGCTTACTGGAAACTTGGAGCTTGAACAAAAAGCTTGGAAAATACTTGAGAGTTTTTCAGCTAGCTTAAATCAAATGCCTGCTGGATATACGCAGGCTATGATTGGTTTGGCTCTTTTAGAAAATAATTTTTATGAAATTGTTTTAACTAAGAATGATAAGGAAATATTGGCCAGGATTTTCCATGATTATAGACCTAATAAAGTTGTCCTACTTAATGATGTTAATTCTACTGTAGAAAAAATGAAAGATGTTGAAGGTAATACTGGAATATATGTTTGTGAGAGTGGAAAATGTAATTTGCCTACAAATGACATTGATAAGGCTTTGAAGAAAATGAATTAATAAAGGCTTTTCTAAATATAGACTAATTGGTGTTTGTTTCAAATCATACTATAATGATTTGAAAATACAGAGTCGTATTTTAAACAAAAATACTCCTGTTTTATAACACCTAAGGTGTTATAAATGAGAATTGCTATGCTAATAGATTTGTTTTATCCTTACCAGCTTGGTGGAGCTGAGAAGCAGTTTTATGAACTTGCTGTCAGGCTTGCTAAGAAACATGAGGTTCATGTTTACACTCTTAATATAGAAGGTTGTCCATCAGAGGAAAAAATAAATGGTATTTATGTCCATAGAATTGGATATAGAAACTCTATTAAAAAAAGGTCTTTGTCTGCTTTAGCTACATATTTTTTGAAAACTCCTTATTTGATAAGACAGATAAGAAAATATGACATAGTACATGCAAATCAAATATCTGCCATGTTCTGTTTTTTCAAGCCGTTTATAAAAAAGCCGTTTGTTGTAACTATACATGATCTATACTGGGATCTTTGGAAAAACTACTATAGATTTCCTTTATACTATATTGGAAAAGCTGTAGAACTATTTTGGTCTATTCTTAGATATGACAAAATAATTACTGTATCAAAATCTTCAAAAGCCAAGTTAGAGAGGCTAGATTTTGTGAAAAAAATATCAGTATTGCCTAATGGTATAGACTTTTCCAAGATAAATAAGGTATCTGCAAAGAAAGGAAACCATATAATATATGTTGGACGTTTGGTAAATTATAAGAATGTTGACCTGGTAATCAAGTCTATGAAAGAATTAAATAAAAAATATCCTATATTAGAGCTTAGAATAATAGGATCAGGTGAGCAGGAGACTTACTTGAAAAAACTTGTTAAAGAGTTAAAAGTAAATGTAAAATTCCTTGGATATGTTACAGAAGAAGAGAAATTTAGGCAAATAAAATCTGCTAAAGCATTTGTCTCTATGTCTGATGTTGAAGGGTTTGGAATCTCTATGCTTGAAGCAATGGCTTGTGGTACTCCTGTTATTGGGAAAAAACTTAAGGCATATGAAGAGTTTTGTAATACTAAAAACTCTTTACTAATAGATGGAGATGATATTGAAAAGACTCTAATAAGAGTTTTGAAAGATGAATCTTTAATGAAAAGACTTTCAATAGAAGGAATAAAAACTGCAAAGAAATTTGACTGGGATAATATTGTAATAGATCTTGAAAAAATATACAAAACTAGCTTGTTTCATTAATCTTTAATTTGAAGAGTTTTACTTCTCCTCCCCATTGGTCTACAAATTCAAAATGTTCTAATCCTGCTCCGTTATAGAAAAACATTCTTGTAAACATTGAATTCTCTAATTCTTTAGGGAAAAAGAATATTACACTAAGACTTGAATCTGGCACATATATTGTACCTTTTATTTCAGCTGATGGGTCTTCTGATGTAACGTAACCAAATTTTGTAGGATACACAACTTTACTTATTTTTACAAACTGATTATTTTGTTGCAATAAAGCATGTAAAGTATTGTTCTCGTCATATAGTATAAACGATTGACCTTCAGATAATTGATATTCATAACCTACTGTTGATTGAGAAAATAATGGTTTTCTTCTTGTCAATTGAGCAGGGAAATAATTATATGTAGTTCCTTTTGGATCATTTTTCAAAGGATCCCATGTAGAGAAATAAGTCCACCATTGACTTTTGTACACAAGATCTGCACTTGCTATATAGTATACATCATTACATCCTTTTTTCTTATACTCCTTTAATATGTTATACGCTAATGTCTCGTTATCAGTAAAGAGGGTTATTGCAATATCTTTTATTCTTGCTGTAGTAACTGTGTTATTATTAAAAACTCTAACTTGAACAATTCCTTTGTCATAGTTATCTAAAACTAGTCCTTCTGATGTTTCATTCGTAGGTCTAGTAAATACATCGTTCTGTCCAGCACCGTCAAAAACAACTGCTCTTTCTGCGATTCCTGTTATAAAATGTCCTGGATCCCAATAAGTAGCCACAACTGAACATTCAGCTGTATTATTTTTAATCCAGTTAAGAGATTGCCACCAGTTATCAGTCAGGACTGTTCCTTGACTGCTAGAAATTGCATAGCTAGGTACTAGATAGAATAAAAGAATTATTACTACTGTAAAAAATCCTAATAATCCTGCAAAGAAATCATATTTATTTATTTTCTTCATTGCAAATAAGGCACCTAAAACAACTATTGTTAAAAGAAGTCCTATTGAAAACAATACTATTTTTTCAAACTGTATTAGTATAGCTAAGCCTAACAATACTCCTATTGCAATTGATATTGTCTTATTTTTCATTCTTTATCCTCTTTTTCATAAAGTGCTATATCCCAAAACTTTGCAAGTATTATACCAGAACATATACTATAAACAGCTGTTAAAAATATATCAAATCTTACAGCTACTGCACTAGCTACTAAAAATCCTATAAACCATATTAACATAAAAAGTAATGTATCGAAGTGATGTCTTTTCTTTACGTATGAGTAAAGTAGATAGATAAAACATACTATCGTCAAAATAAATGGAGAAATAAGAAGTAATAATGCTAGCGGTATCCCGCTTATCTGTGATGCTATATCTACGCTACTCACTCTTATGGCTACGTCTTTTATACCTCCACTTTGCAACTCTGCAACTGATACATAAACATTAGGAAATTGGCTTGTTTCTGCCTTTAAACTACCACTAGATGCTACAGAACCGACTACAGACTGGACAGGATTTGATAAAAATCCTACTCCGTAATATGGTATTGTTATTATGTAGAACACTGCTATTATCATAATAAACGATACTACCATTACTTTGTTTTTTGAAAATACTTGTTTAATATGATTTGTATCATGTTTTTTTGTAAGTAATATATCAAATATTATTTTTAGGACAACAAATGATGCAATTATCCACAATGCAAACCAATAACCTGTCCATGTTAGTGCAAAAAGTCCTAAGAATAGTCCTGCAATAGCTGAATATATGATGTTTTTTCTTGCAAATATCTTTTCCTTATCTAATTTCTTATACGCTACTACAAAAGATGCAATAGAAGCCATCATCATTAACATAACAATTGCATCTGAATCTGGATCTCCTCCTAAAGTTCTTGTTAGGAAAGGAATTGCAAATAATACAAATATTGCAATGAATGCACCAGCCTTTCTATTGAATAAATATTTTCCTATGAAATATGAAGGTATTGCGAGTAAAGATGTTAATAATACAGGAAACCATACCATAAACTGCCAGAGTTGCATATCTGGCATAAAGAGATGGAAGAACATGTAGGAATAGGCTCCTAAATACTCATAGAATAAAGGCCCAGAACCTATAGGTATACCGTTTGGAGCAAATCTAAGATAATCATACGATGGAAGAACGCCGTTATTATTTATTATACTACCTACTTCTCTAGTGAAGTAAAAAGAATCTATATTCCTAAGATATGGCCAACCATGTTCATAAAACCCAAACAATCTTATGTACATCGACAAAGCTATAATTAATATTATTATAGCTGCGTATTTGTACTTGAAAAGCGGTTTTATAGATAATTTGAAGCTTACTTTGTCTTCTTCCATATACTACCCACTTATCTTAAGAATATTCTCTGAAAGACTTTAATACGTTAATTAAATAACGTCTTTAGTCTAAGTTTTAAAAGAAACCATCCTACGTTTGCACCATCTTTGATTGTGTTTATTTTTGCCTCTCCTAATCTAGGATAGTAGTCTACTGGAAACTCTACAAACTTAGTTCCTGATTTTATTACCTTTATTTTTATCTCTTCTGATAAAGGCATGCCATCATCTTCTAAAACTATCTTTTTTAATATAGATTGGTCAAAAATCCACATTCCTGTCTGAGAATCTTTTAAATCTATCCAGAATAAAATGTTTGCTAATTTTGTAAGCATCTTATTTCCTATCTCATGTGTAAAACTCATGCTGTTTTTCTTTGGTATTCTGTTGCAGGATATAAATTGCTCTTTATTTTCTTTAACTAATTTAATATAGTATCCTAATTTTTTTGTTGAATAGCTGCCATCAGCATCTATTGTAACTATGATATCTGCTTTTACTTTATTAAATCCTGTTTTATATGCACGTCCATAACCTTTTCTTGACTCTAGTATTATTTTTGCACCTTTTTTTTTGGCTATTTCTTGAGTTTTATCTGTAGAACTACAATCAATTATGTAAATATCATCTACATATTTTTTAACATCATCTATTACTTTTCCTATTCCTTCTTCTTCGTTTTTTGTAGGTATCAAAGCTGCTATTGTCATTGTTTTACCTTATAGATTTTTACATATGTTTTACCATTGTTTGTATAGTTCCAGGCTTCTTCTAAATAACTGTCTAGTCCTTGATTCCATGGTTTATTGAAGTCTCTATAATTTTCTGGACCTACTACCAGCAGATTGTATTTTTTGATTTCAGGACCTTTTATTGCAGGATCTATCCAAGTATTTAGGACAGTAAATGTTATGTTATATTTATTAAGATAATTTCTATAATCTTTAACATCTTTTACTATTATTGGATCAAAAGATCCTACAAGTTCACCGTTTTCATTAATTTGGTACTCGCTTTGTATCCAATAATAACTCCAGTAAAGATACTTTACATCGTATTTATCTAACAATTCTTTTCTTTTTGAAGAATCATTTCCGTATAGTATTATTGCTGAGTCTGCTTCTAGTTGATCGATGTCTATAAATGGGCTATTTTGGCTACGTCTTGATACCATTACTTTTCGTCCAGTTAATCCATTAAGTGCAAAGGATAATTCTTTTGTAGACAAAAATATATCGTCAACAGATGTGTTGTTAAGAACCCATTCTCTTGTTTGTATCAAATCTTCTGATAACGGATTCTTACCTACATTTATCCACTGATCCTTCTGGACCCTTTGATTGAAATCCATATAGTAAAATCCTGTAGTGATTAAAAGAACTATTATGACTAGAGGGAAGAAATATTTAGTAATTTTCTTTTCTAGAAACTCTAATGATATAGTTGTTAACAGTATTGTTGAGAAAGGTATTAGAAATTCAAACGCTTTTCCTGAAGAGAAGTTTGTTTTAATCAATGGTTGTGTGATCAGATAGTGGAGTGTAATTATTACTGATATCGTTATGAACATCAAAATAAATATTTTGTTGTTGAGTTCTTGCGTTGCTATCAGGTAAATTCCTATTATGGCTAGTATAGAAATTATTATTAGATTTATAGACCCAAAATTTAACAGTGCTGCTGATAAAAATCTGTATATAGTAACTAACTGTATATCAAATCTAGACAAATCTTCGAAAGCCCAGTTTTGGTTATCATTTAGTGTAACTCCTTTATGCACAAATATTGGATTATACCACCATAAGAGTGCTATAGAGAACGCTATTACAAGTGCTATTATCATCATTGGTAGGTATTTTTTAATGTTGGTTCTTTTTGGATAGAATTCTATTATCTTTTCTCTTATATCTATTTTTAAAACTCTATGAAACATGAAAGCAAGAAACATAAGTGTTATAAAAGATAATGAGACAAAAAATGCTGCTCCATGGGATATTGATAAAATTCCTGCTACTATTCCAAGTATTGTTGATGATAGTATGTTTTGCTTCTTGTAGAAGTAGTATATAGAGAAAAACATTATAGGAAATAAGAAAAGTGATGTAAATTCTGTATATTTTAAAATCGGGAATGCTGATAGAGGTAAAAAGAGTATTGTTGATAACAACGCTATATTTTTGTTATTTGTTATATAACTTAATATTAGATATAAGGAAACTATGAAAAGAATTATGCATATTTGAGAAAATAAGAATATTGCTATCATTGGTTCTAGTCCAAATGTTGATCCAAAAGACGCTACTAAATATGAGTATACAATAAAATATCCTGGCTCAGAATTTGGTATGTTAGGTGCTACTAGTGGATTGCCTCCCTCCATTATATGGGTTACTGAGCCTAACTGAAAGTAGTAATCTCCTCCGTACAGAGGTGAAGGAAGCTGGTTTAGCTGGGATATTAAATAGCTTTGTTGGAACAAGTAAAATGCTATTATCAATACAAGTACAATTTCTTGTTTAAATTTAAAATCCATTAAGTCCACATTTTCATATGTAAGTTAATGGATTAAAATGAGTTTTTTGACGAAGATTTAAATGTTTTTACCTTTAAGATTAAAATGAAGTATACTCATGTAAGAAATATCTTTATAGTTCTTTCACTTGTTATATTGGTTGCTTTTATAGTATTGATAGATCCTGTAAAAATAGCTGGCGTTATTGTTACAGCTAACTTGTATATACTACTATTGGCTTTAGTTCTTGCAACTGTATCTCATACGTTTCTAAAGGTTTTTAAGTGGAAAGTACTTTTAGATAATGTACCCTATAAAGACCTTCTTCCTATACAAATGGTTGGAATGACTATTAGTAACTTCACGCCTGGAAGAATTGCAGAACCTGTTAAAAATATACTGCTTAAAATAAAAAAGAATATTCCTGTATCTGAATCCCTACAGTCTGTTATATTTGAGAGAATAATAGATATAGTTGTCTTAGTTCTTATATCATTTATAGGTATACTAGTATTTTCTGTAGGCAGTATACAAATTCTCGCATATCTAAGCATTGGAGTATTTCTAACAATTGTTTTGCTTCTTGTGTTTATGATTTACAAAAGATCTTTCGGTATAATTATTTTTAACTTTTTTAGAAAGTTTCCAATTGCAAATCGTCTTTCAAAAGATTTTATTGAAACTTTCTATAAAAAAAGATTTTCTAAAAAGCCTTTGATAAAATGTTTTTTGATTTCTCTGATAGTTTGGTTGTTAGAAGGTGTGGTTTTTTACTTATGCATACTGTCTTTTGGTATCACCGTATCTCCTTTGATTGCAATTGGAATTGTATCTTTGGCTATATTGATAGGTAACATAAGTTTTCTACCTGGAGGTATTGGCTCTAGTGAAATTGTGATGATATTACTTCTAACTTTAGTAGGAGTTCCTTCTGTTACTGCTGCTGCATCCACTATTTTATTTAGAATACTTACTTTTTGGTATATGGCTTTTCTTGGATTAGGGTTTTTTGTAAAAGATTTTTCTGGAGAAAAGATAGATTTATTTAAATGATTTCTATTATAGCTTTGAATATAAACTTTATTTGACATTAAAATTTATGCTAATACAACTTTTAGATGTAGACTATTTTCTAAATGGAAATAAACCTGTTTTAAGAATCTTTGGGAAAACAGAAAATAATAAAACTATATGCTGTCTTTATGATAAATTTCTTCCGTATTTTTTTGTCAGAAAAACAGAAGAGAATCTTAGAAAAATCGAGGAACTTAATTTAAACTATGCGTTAGAGAAAAAATTCCTAGCTATCGGATATTCTGAAGAACCTACAAACGTTATAAAAATTGTTTTGAATGATCCTAAATCTGTTCCGAATCTTAGAGAGATGTTTAACGAGAGTTTTGATTCTGACATACTATTCAAATATAGATTTATGGTTGATATGGATCTCAAAGGTATGTGTTGGTATGAGTTTGAAGGGTCTCCTATAAAAACTCATCTGTCAAAAGTTCCTACATTTGATATGAAATCTATAAAACCTGTTGATAAAAATGGGAACGCTGAGCTAAAATTTATGTGCATTGATATAGAATGTCTTCAAACAGATTTTAGCAGACAAATTGATTCTAAGAAAGATTCTATAATAATGATTTCTTTATCTTTTTTTCCTAACTATAAGAATTATGAAAAACTAGTTCTTGTAGCAAAGCCATTTTCAGGGAAAAATTCTATAGGACATGTTGATGAAAAGGAGATGCTTGAAGCTTTTTTGAAAATTATAGAAGACTACGACCCTGACGTTGTTACTGGATATAACATTATGAGTTTTGATTTGCCTCATATACTAGACAGACTTAAAAAATATGATTTATCACCTGCAATAGGAAGATCTGACAAGATTGTTTTTTCTAGGCCTGCTCAGATTACTGGAAAATCTGATAACAAGCTTCAAGTGCAAGACATAACAATACCTGGAAGGATTGTTTTTGATTCTTATCAAATATTGAAAAGAGACGTAAATATAAGACTTCATAGATATGATCTTGGTACTGTTGTAAGGGAGTTGATAGGTGAAAAAAAGGGTGACGTAAAATTTCAAGAGATACCTAGTCTTTGGAAAGGTGACGTTCAGAAATTAATAGACTATGCAGAAAGAGATGCTGTTATATCTCTAAAACTTGTTCTTGAGAGAAGACTTTTAGATAAATTTATTGAAATATCAAAAATCTCAGGCGTTTTGCTACAAGATAGTTTTGGTGGTCAAACCGTGAGAATTGAGACGCTTGTTATGCACGAATTTAAAAGACGTAACATGATTATGCCTTTGAAACCTAGTAAACAAATGTTAGACAAAAGAGCTGAAGAAAAAATAAAAGGTGCTACTGTTCTAGATCCTAAAAAAGGTCTTCACAAAACATGTACACTAGTATTAGATTTTCAGAGTCTGTATCCGTCTATAATAAAAGTTTACAATGTATCTCCTGACTCTCTTGTATTTGGAGAAACTAGTGTAAAATGTAATACCTCACCTACAGGAGCAAAGTTTGTATCTGGCGATATCTATAACGGTGTGTTTCCTACTATAATCAGGGAGTTGGTTGATACCAGACAAAGAGTTAAAAAACTTATGAAGTTGTCTGAAGGAGAGGATAAAAGAGTTTTGGATGCAAAACAACATGCAATAAAAATTCTTGCAAACTCTATGTATGGATATTGCGGTTATATAAGGGCTAGACTTTATACACATGAAATTGCAAACAGTATAACAGCTTACGGAAGATCTAATATAGAAAAGACAAAAAATGTTGTAGAGAAGAATTTTCCTGCGGAAGTTATATATGGTGATACTGATTCACTTTTTTTAAAAACTGATATAACTGATATGGAAGTTGCTAAAGATCTTGGAGAAAGTATATCTAAATTTGCTTCTCAAGGAGAACTTGTTTTTGAGTTTGAAAAAATATATAAGTCTTTTCTGATTCTTGCAAAAAAAAGATATGCTGGTTGGAAGTTTGTAAAATCTGATAAAGGATGGGAAGAGAAAATAGAGATGAGGGGTATTGAAACTGTCAGAAGGGATTGGTGCAAGCTTGTTACAGAGACTATGAATAGTGTTATAAATATCATGCTTAAGGAAGGAGATACAAAAAAAGCTACTGACTTAGTTAAGACTATTCTTCAAGACATTTTAGATGGTAAGGCTCCTATTGAAAAACTGATTATCATAAAAGGTATAACAAAAAGTATAGATTCTTATGATGGAACAATGCCTCATATAGAACTTGCTAAGAAAATGAGAAATAGGAATCCTAGAGATCCGCCAAAAGTAGGCGAGAGGATGGAATACATCATAACTAGAGGAAAAGATCTTATATCTAAGAGAGCTGAGCATCCTGAGTATGTTGCAAAATATAATATTCCTATAGACTCTGAATATTATATATATAACCAGCTATTACCTCCTATTGAAAGAATTTTATCATCAGTAGGAATAGAGAGAAGTGAATTGTTTGGTGGTGGCAAGCAGGCTAATCTGATGAGTATGTTTACTAATAAAGTTTCTCCTGTTACCATATGTAGCTCTTGTGGAAAAATACATAGAAGACCTCCACTAAGTATGGTTTGTGACTGTGGTACTTCTGTAGCTTTAAGAACCTAACTACTGGATTATCGTAATCTTTATATATCGGATAAATCCACTTGTTTTTAAGATATTATTAAAATGGTGACTGTTATTTCAAGAGTAACTAAGATGTTAGATGAAGAAGAGTCTGTAGAATTTACAGATCTTTCTGATGAAAATTTCTATATAGGTTAAAATCCTAAAAAGAAAATAATTGTTGGTAATATAAGAACTGCCATCAACAACCCTCTTTTAACATGCTTTTCTATTACAACAATACCTAAGCATGTACATATAGATACTATGAAAAGTCCGTATAATCCTGTAAATAAGTATATTAGGACTATAAGAAAAACCAATATTATTTTATTCATTAGATTGTAATTTACTTCTGATATCTTGTTTAACATTTTCTTTGATAAATATAGAACTATAGCTGCAGACACTGCAATAGATATTACAGAAATAGATATTATTAATAGAATCTCGTTAAACCCTATTGTCATTAATTCTGATGTAGCAATTGCAACACCTGATCTTGCCTTATTTATCAAAAATATTGTAGCGAAAGATAAAATTAAGTTAGCAGTTACTATAGATCCTAAAGTTATAAGATATGATTTGTTTTTCTCTATTGTTGCTATTCCTGCTATTTCACCTGATCCTATTCCTGGTAAAACCCCTGAGAAAATTCCTCCTATAGTTCCCATGAATACTGCTTTTATTTTTATTGAAAACGGTACTTCATCTTTATAATTAATTATCTGCATCGGTATTTTTGTGTCGTTTCTTATTTTTATCAACATTGATGGAAATGCAAAAAATCCTGCAAATATTGGAAATAGAATTAATGCACTATCAATAGGTAAACTGAATGTCAGTATTCCTATTGCACCAGCTGCTATAAAACATAATATACTTGCAATTATGTTCTCTTCTTTGTAGAACATTATACCTAGCAGAAGAATAAGAATGTATGCTATAAAGGGTCTTATAAATTCGTATACTGATGGCAGTGCAATGATTATCAGCGGTAAAAAAGCTATTAAAAATAAAATAGATCCTATACAACCTATAATTGAAAGTTTTATTGCCTCGTATCCTCTTCCTTCCATGAGAAGCATTTGGGCTGGATGTATTCCTACAGATGATTCTGAATCAGATGCTCCAAATATTAAAGACGGTATAATGTCTGCAATAATATTTGATACAGCCATAGAAACTACAAATGTTAGTATTAAAATTGGTTCAGTAGTCAAAACTACCAATAATGGGATAAACAATATTATTGTATTTGGATGTATTCCAGGAATAAACCCTACTAACAATCCTATTGATAGACCGAATAGAAGAAATATTAATATCTCCAAAAACATAATTAATTATTAATTTTATAGAATTTATGGTGATATTATGTTCTTTGGTAGCAAGTATGATCCTGATAAAATTAAGGAGATGTTGGAGAAATTTGGAATAAAATCTGAAAAACTAAAAGTAACAGAAGTTACTATGAAGGTGGGTAAAAGGGTTTTAGTAATTAAAAATCCTGACGTTCTGTTAACACATGTAATGGATAGAGATGTCTATCAAATTTCTGAAAGACCTAAAAAAGGTAAGAAATGATGGACCATGTAGCTATTATGAATAAAAAATGGAAGCTTATTGACAAAATTCTTTCTGGAAAAAAGACTATTGAATCTAGATGGTATATTTCTAAAAGAGCTCCTTGGAACAGAATAAAGAGAGGGGATATTGTCTATTTCAAAGATTCTAGTTGTCCTGTTACAGCTATGGCATATGTTGAGGATGTTAAACAAGTTTCAGATTTAGATAGTGATAAAATAAAACTTATAGTTGGAGAGTACGGTGGAGAGGGAAAAATATGCTTAACCAATATTGAAAACTCTATAAAATGGGTTAGTGGAAAGCGTTATTGCGTGCTTATTTTTCTGAAAGATCCTAGAAAAGTAAAACCATTTAACATAGATAAGAAAGGGTTTGGAAATGCGTGTGCATGGATTTGTGTTAACGACGTAAGAACCTTGATTTCTTGACTTTGTATTCGTATGGCTTTTTCTTTGTTAACTTCAGATATACTGGGCCTATTATGAGGTATGCTAGAATTATTCCTAGCATCAAGTAAACTAGGCCTGTTAGCATCAGATACCAAGATGAGTTTCCTATTGAGTATAGATAATACATTATTCCACAATATATGGAAGACACAAATGCTATTGAGAATATATATCGCATTCGTAAACGCATTTTTGGAAACTCTATATTAACCAACATCATGAATGAAATAAATATTATTAGCGGTAGTGCTATCAATGGTTGGAAAGAAATTACAGGTAAATTATACCCATTAAGAACTTGCGCCTTGCCGAACAATAAAGATATTACTATAGAAAAAAACGCTGTTGCAGGAGTTGGTACACCTGAGAAATTCTTTAACAAATATCCTTTTCTTGAGAAACGGACTAAACGCATTAAACCGAATGTAAATATTAAAACAGATGATACTGTAACCAACAAACTGTATAAAGGTCCTAATTGAGGATTAAAAAAACTGTTATATATCAAAAGAGCTGGTGCAAAACAAAAAGAAACAGTGTCTGATATAGAATCTAAATAGCGGCCTTTTGTATGTTTTGATAGGTATCTTCTTGCTATAAATCCATCTAATCTATCCATTAGAATTGATACAAATATCAGGAAAGATGCAAATAGAAAATTTCCATCAATTATATATGTAATTGCTATAAATCCTATTATTCCATTTAGAAGAGTAAGTATATCAGCAGGCGAAATAAGTTTTATCCATTTTAGCATTCTTTATAATCACCAAAATACTTTTGTTCAAAACGTAGACTCAAAAATATTCAACAAGTTAAATACAATAGCATAATTAGACTATGTAGGTTTTTAAATCACATATAGAGATTATTTTATAAAGGCTACAATAGACTCTCCTGCTGTTACGTTATCTCCTACCTTTGCTACTATCCTTATTTTATTTCTTGGAAGATATATATCACATCTGGAACCAAGTTTTATGATACCTATTCTCTGGCCTTTTTCCAAATACTGATTCTTATTTACATAGCTTTCTATTCTTCTGGCTACAAAGCCGGTTATTTGAACCACATTTACAGGACCTATCTTTGTACTTAGTTTTGTCAATAAGCGTTCATTATTTTCGGCATAATCTTTGTATGCAGGTTCTTTTGAACCTGAGAAACGTTTTGTTTCAAGAACCTTACCTTTTATTGGTGAACGGTTTACGTGAACATTTTGTGGTTTCATGAAAACTGCTATTCTTGAAAAGTTTCCTATAGAATCTACTTTTATCACAGTTCCATCAGCTGCAGAAACTATAGCTTTTGGGTTTTTTGGTATAATTCTTTGAGGATCTCTAAAAAATATCATGAAGAAACATGTTATAAGTGCAAGCAAAAATGACGTTATATATAATAAAGGGTTTTTATTGTAAAATGTTATCACTGTCGATATCAATAATAATATAAATGGTGTTGTTATCCACTTGCTGCAACCACGTGCTATCATAATTCTATTTCTGATTAAGCGTTTTAAAAGGCTTTAACATAATTTAGATTAAGATAATTATGGATTCAGAAGCTAGAGAAAAGTTTATACAAGCTGGAAAAATCGCAAGCGAGGTTAGGGAATTTAGTAAAGATTGGATAAAAGATGGGATGTTACTTGTTGAGATAGCTGAAAAGCTTGAGGGTCTTATAAGAGAAAAGGGTGGTCATCCAGGGTTTCCTGTAAATCTTTCTCTAAATTCTCAGGCAGCTCATTACACACCTTCTAGAAATGATAAATCTATTTTTAATTCTAAGGATGTGTTGAAAGTTGATTTAGGTGTTCATATAGATGGTTATGTTGCAGATACTGCATATACTCTTTCGTTTGATAATAGCCATAAAAAATTATTAGATGCTAGCAAAGAAGCTTTGAGAGCTGCTATAGAGCTTTGCAAACCTGGTCAAAAACTTTCTAACATCTCTGCTACAATAGAAGATACTATAAAACATTATGGCTACAAACCTGTTGCTAATCTTTCTGGTCACGGTGTTGGTAGATATGTTCTTCATTCAGATCCTCAAATTCCTAATGTAAGATTTAGAAGCAATTACAAACTTGAAGAAGACGAAATTATAGCCATAGAGCCTTTTGCTACAGATGGCAATGGCGCTATAAAAGACGCTGAAGAGTGTTTAATATTTAGGTTTAAGGATTTGAGAACGACAAGAAATCCAGAAGGGCGAAAAATAATAGACTTTGTTCAAAGTTATGGAGGGTTGCCTTTTGCTCAAAGATGGATTGAAACTGGTCTTAATATATCTGAGTTTAAAATAAGATTTGCAATAAGAGATCTTGTTATGAATGATATTATAAAACCTTACCCTGTTCTTATTGAAAAACCTGGGTCTTTTGTATCTCAACATGAACATACTGTTATTGTAAAGGACGATCCTATTGTTACAACACTATAATAAGTCGTTACTCTTTGTGAAATAGAAGAAGTATTTATATTTTATTTAATAAATTAACATAATCTGGGGAAATTAATGATAGCAATTATAAACAACGGAAGAGGAGCTGATAAGATAGCTGCTGTTTTAAGGGGTTCTAAAATATTTTCTACAAAAGATAAGATACCACAAGCAGATGCTTATATTCTCTCAGATGGAGATATGGATGCTAAAGCTGAGAAAGCTAATATTGATTTGATACAGAAACTGGAAGTTCCGTTGCTGTCTATAGGAATAGGCTCGATATATTTAGCAAAAGCTTATGGAGGAAAATCTAAGGAACTAAAATTAAAAGTAAATAACTTAACTGTGAAACAAAAATCTCCTTTGTTATTAGATCTTAAGAAAATGTTTTCTGTTGTGGATAGCCAAAAATATTTTATATCAGAATGTCCTGAATGTTTTGGTTCTCTTGCTTCAGCTCCTGGTTATGATTATGCAATGATGCAATTTGGAGTAAATCCTGAAATAGATGAAGAACCTCTGCCAATATTCGGTCTTCATTTCAATCCAGAAGCTGGTCTAGATGGAATAAAAATCCTAAAAAACTTCCAAAGCTTTGTAGAAGTGTGGGCAAAGTATCATTAAATTTAGAATAATAACTCTATCCTATATAGTCTTGATGTTCTACTTCTATAACATCTAGGGTTGTTGGGTTTCCTTGGTATCCTTCTGGATATGTTATGTATGGTAAAAACTTATTCAAGTCTTGTGCTATTTGTATTGATGGATGTTCTTCTTCAAAAACTGCTGAACATATTTGGTAAGCTAATTGTCTAACAGATTGCTCATCTAGATAACCTAAACTGTGTAGGTATTCATGTAGCAAAACTGTAAACAAGTATGGTTTTATTAATTGATTGTTAGTTTCTGTCAATCTTCTTATAGGAGTTTTATTTAGAATTATTATATTTGATTCTACTGGATAAAATGCTTCTGTTACATCTGTCTGAGTGTTTCCTAATTCCATAAATCCTATGTCCAATCCTGCTCTACTTTCATGTAATGTAGACGATACTGCTTCCTTTACTAGATCGAACACTTGTTTGATGTTTTTTGTTTTTTCTAATCTTTTTGAAAATTTCATAATTAATTACCTATTTTTTATAGTATCTTTCGCACTTATCTAGCCAGTATAATCTACTTGTTCCATGTGTTCTGCTTTCTTTTTTTGAAGTAAGCTTTCATAGAATTTATTCATGTCTTCACTTACAGAAGCTCTTATTTCTTCTAATGCCTTTTTGAAATCTAATTTTGTTACCTTATCTGCATCAATATTCTTTCTTAGCGAATGTAAAGCAGCTTCTCTACAAAGAGCTTCTAAGTCTGCTCCTGAATATCCATCTGTAGAATCTGCTAAATCATTTACATTTACTTCTCCTAATGGCATTTTTCCTGTAAGTATTTTCAATATAGATATTCTTGCCTCTCTGTCTGGTGTTGGAACTAATATTTGTCTGTCAAATCTTCCTGGTCTTAATAAAGCAGTATCTATTATATCTGGTCTGTTTGTTGCTGCAATAACAACTACGTCGTTTAATTCTTCTAAACCACTCATTTCTGCAAGCAGCTGTGATACTACTCTTTCAGTAACCTGGCTTCCTACGTCACTTCCTCTCTTAGGTGCTAGAGAGTCTATTTCATCAAAAAATACTATACATGGTGATACTTGTTTTGCTCTTCTAAAAACATCTCTTATATGTTTTTCAGATTCTCCTACCCACATTGAAATAAGCTCTCCTGCTTTTATGTAGATAAAGTTTGCTCCTGATTCATTTGCAACTGCTTTTGCCATCAGTGTTTTTCCACATCCTGGTGGCCCGAAAAGTAATATTCCTTTTGGTGGCTTTATTCCAAGTCTTGAAAATGCTTCTGGATGGTTTAATGGCCATTCTACGGTTTCTTTTAGATGTTGTTTTACATTTTCTAGGCCTCCTATATCATTCCATTTTACATTTGGAACTTCCATAAGTACTTCACGCATAGCAGATGGCTGAACCATTTTCATAGCATTTTGGAAATCTGATGCTGTTACTATTAACTTCTTAAGAATCTCTGGAGGCAGTGGTTTGTCTTCTTTTATAGAACCTATTTCTGGAAGAATTCTTCTTAGAGCGTACATTGCCCCTTCTTTACAAAGAGCTGCTAGATCTGCTCCAACATATCCGTAAGTTATTTCTGATATTTTTGTAAGATCTACGTCTTTTGCTAGAGGCATGCCTCTTGTATGTATTTGAAGGACTTCTTTTCTTCCATCTTTTGTTGGCACTCCTATTTCAATTTCTCTATCTAATCTTCCAGGCCTTCTAAGAGCAGGGTCTAATGAATTCGGTATATTTGTTGCTCCTATGACTATAATTCTTCCACGAGATTTCAATCCATCTAATAATGTAAGTAATTGTGATACTACTCTTTTTTCAACCTCTCCTTTTACTTCTTCTCTTTTAGGTGCTATAGAATCTATTTCATCTATGAATATTATTGATGGTGCGTTTTTCTCTGCTTCATCAAATATCTTTCTTAAATTTTCTTCTGAGCCTCCATACCAACGACTCATTATTTCTGGTCCATTAATAACATAGAACTTTGCCCCGCTCTCATTAGCTACTGCTTTTGCTAAAAGAGTTTTTCCACATCCTGGAGTTCCATGTAGTAGTATTCCTTTTGGAGGATCTATTCCAAGTCTTTCAAAAAGCTCTGGATGCTTTAAAGGAAGTTCTATCATTTCTCTTACAAGCTGAATTTCATTATGCAATCCTCCAAGGTCTTCATACGTAACTTCTGGTATTTTTTCTTCCATTACGTCTTTTGCCTGTGGTAGTACTTCTACTTCTGTAGATTTTGTTATCCTTACAGGACCTTTTGGATCTGTTGATGTGACTACAAACTTTTCTTCTCCAAAAGGTGTTAAGACAAAATCTATTCCAAAGAATTCTTCAAACATACTCTCAAAACTATTGTCTCTTCTAGATCTTAGAATTGGATTAGGAACTATGATATCTCCTGTCATTGCAGGTCTCATCAAGATGTTTCTTTTTAAGAGTTCTCCTGATATATGTATAACTATTCCCTTTCTTGCAGGAGCTATTACAACTGTTTTTGCTTCTTTGACATCAGACTTTCTTACTTTTACCTCGTCGCTTATTCCTGCTCCACAGTTTTTTCTTACAAGACCATCCATTCTTATAATATCAAGTCCTACATCTGCTGGATAAGCTCTAAGAACTATTGCTGCAGTTTTTCTTTTTCCTTCTATTTCTATTATATCTCCTTCTGTTACTGCTATTTTTTTCATGTCTTTTGCAGATATTCTAACAATTCCTCTACCATAATCACTTCTTTCTGTAAGTTCTCCTACTTTTAATTTTATCTCTGGATCTTGTTTTATATCTCCTGTCATAGTATCACTTTTTAGATTTTTCTATATATAATTACTATAATTCTTCTCTTCTCCTTCTTAAATCTTTTAGTATTCTCTCTCTTTCTAAAATAACCTCTATCATATCGTATTCTACCTTTTGGCTCCATTGATCAAAAAAATCTTCCATTCTTTTCATATGCTCAAGAGCTATCATGAATACTGAGCTGCTGATTTTTTTATGAGGTATCTCATCTAACAGCCCTGGTCTTCTATAACTATAATTTTTTCTTTCTCCTGGTATAACTTGTTGCCATCCGTATAGTTCTCTAAAGAACTTATTTCTTTCGTAATTTGAATCGAAATTCTCACTTACTGTGTCAAAAGACACTATAACAACTTTTTCGTTTTTTCTAAAAATTATCTTCATATCAAAACCTACGGTTTCGATGCATTCCTTTAATAGCACCTCTTTAGTGTATATGCACACACTAATTTAGTATTCTCTTAAACACTAAAGTATTTAAAGATTTCTTGTTTTATTTTTATTAATTTAACTGTTTATTTATCCTTTCTAGATATTTTAGATTATGAATGTAAGAAAATTTCTAACAAACTCTCCTTTGGATAAGTTATTGGATGGTGGTATAGAATGTGGAGTTATAACAAATGTTTATGGTCCTGCAGGTTCTGGAAAAAGTAACATATGTCTAACTTCTCTTCTTCAGGCTAAGAATAAAACATTGTACATAGATAGTGAGGGTTCTTTTTCGTTAGATAGATTTAGGCAAATAGGCGGTGACGAAAAAAAACTTAAAAATATAATTTTTATCGATGTTCATACATGGAAAGATCAATATGAGCAGATGATTAGGCTTGATAAAATAATACAAAAAGACAAAATAGATATTGTTATAGTTGATTCTATTGTATCTCTCTATAGATTAGAGTTGGACAATACAGATAAGGAAAAGGTAAGCAGAACAAATATGCAGCTTGGAGCAGTATATTCTGTGTTGTCTAGAATAGCCAGAGAAAGAAATATACCTATATTGGTTACGAATCAGGTTTATGGTAGTGGTGAAGATATAGAACCTACATCTAAAACAATTGCCAGATACTGGTCAAAGTGTTTAATAGAATTTAAAAAACTCGATAAAGACAATTGTAGAAAAGCCATAATAAGAAAACATAGAAGTTTGCCTGAAGGTAAGCAAATAGATTTTGAAATATATCAAAAAGGTATTAAAGAATACAGGAAACTTTTTTAAAATATCTTTGTCTTAATTATTTAGATAGTTCTGAATCTATTGCTTTTTGGAATATAGTGAAAGGTTGTGCACCTTCTATTAATTTTCCGCTGACAAAAAATGCTGGGGTTCCAGATACTCCTAGTTTTTTTCCTTCCTTAAGATCTGCAGCAACTCTATCTGCCATTGCTCCACTATCCAAGCAACTATCAAAGTTTGTTGTATTCAGATTTAATTCAGAAGCAAATTTCTTTAAATTACTTATAGATAAAAATTCATTGTTTTCGAACATCTTATCATGTATTTTCCAAAAAGCTTCTTCACCTCCCAAGTCTTTTGCACATTCTGATGCTTCAGCTGCCTTTTGTGCATTACTATGTATATCTAAAGGGAACTGCTTATATACAAATTTTATTTTTTCTGGTATTATGTATTTTTCTTTAATTTCCTGTTCTGTTGTTTTATAAAATCTTGCGCAGAAAGGACATTGAAAATCTGAGAATTCAACTACTGTTACTGTTGCGCTGCTGTTTCCTTCATAGTTGTCAGTGTCAACAGTTTTTACACTATATGGTTTAGGCACAGAATACAATGCTGCAGTAGATGCTAAAATAATTATTAGAATGAGTGCTCCAACTATAACGTAGTTTTTGTTTATTTTAGTTTCTCTTGATCTTACTTCTTCATGTTTAGATTTTTTATGCTGTGTTAAGGCTTCGTTAGTGTCAAATGATCTTTTACATTCAGAACATTCAATTGCCATAAAATCACAAAATTACTTCTTGTCTAATCCTTTAATATCTTATATTAATTAACAACTTAAGCTACCTTCTATTTTGCATGCTGTGCTATTAGTATTTAATTTAGGTATTCCAGGGTCTTTTCCTGACGATATGTAATCTAACACATTTGTCTGATTCCACTCATGTTCGTGATTCCATGAATCCCAGAAATATCTCCATTCATTCCATCCTATTCCTAAGCTTTTTACATATATATCATGTTCTGCTAACATTTTTCCTATTTTTCTTCCTGTCATACATGGTATGCTATAGCAATAAACAACTATATCTTTTCTTGGATTTTTTTCATTTAGTTCTTTGAATGAGCTTACTATTCTATCTACTGCTCCATAATCAGATGTATCTTTATCTTTGTAAGCCGGTATATTTACTGCTCCTATTATGTGTTCTTTTTCATATTCTTCCTGGCTTCTTAGATCTACAAGTATAAAATTTTGATCCCCTTTATCCATAGACTTTCTAATACTATGAGGACTGACATGAACAGCATTTTCTGTTAGATAAAAGTCTTCTATTAATTCATTTTGTGTTTTATTGTCTATACTTTTCATAACTGCTATTGCTGATATGCTTGATGTTATGCTTAGTGCTATAATTATAGCGGCTATTTTGTATGTGCTTAATTGCATTAAACCACCTTATAGTTAAATTAATGAAACAACATATAACTTTTTGTTGTATACTAGTTTCAGTATACTTTTGGAAAGCTTTTCAGGCTGTTTTTAAGCTTTTCAGTTTATTTATTCACAAGGTGTTTTTATCAATATACTACTGAAAATTTTAGCTTTTGTAGATCTTATTGCAGCTTATGCTTTGATAACGAAAGATTTTCATATACTTGGGATATCTATAGCTATTGTGATTATTCTTTTTTGTAAAGGGATTCCTAGTTTGTTCTCAGACCTATTATCAAAAATTTATGGAGCTGTAGATATTTCTGTTGCTTTGATAATACTATTTGGATTTGCACCCTTTCCTATTGATGTAATGCTGTTTTTCATAATGCTTTACAAGGGCATAATTAGCCTTGTTTAGAAGTAGCTCTCTTCTTTTTTACTAGTTTTTTTGTATCAGGTGTCTTTAGTGTTATAGATTTTTTATCTGATGGTTTTATTGTGTTCGTCTCTGTAGATTCTTTTTCCTTATTTGCTGGGCTTACTTGTCCTATTTTTGACTTATCAAACCATTCTTTTTTTGTTGGACATCTAATGTCGACGCATGTTCTAAATGGCCTCTTACCTTCTCTGCCTATTTGTATTATAGGTGATTTACACTCTTCACAAACTTTTTCAGTAGGGGTGATCATTCCGATTCTTGGTAGAGGAGCACTAAATTTGCATCCTTTTTTGAATCCTGTACATCCTACAAATCTATTTCCTGTTGACCATAATTTATGTATACTTAACACGCCTTGGCATTGAGGACATGTTCCTAGTCTATTCTGCTTTTCCTGGGATTCTATTATAGCATCTGTCAAAAGTTTTCCTACTTTTGATTCTCTTTTCTTAAACTCATTACATATTTTAACCAAAGTCTTTTTTGCTTCTTCTATTACCTGATCTCTTTTTATTTTACCTCCATTAACATCTTCACATTCTTGTTCAAAATGTCTTGTTAATTTTTCTGATATAATGTCTGATGCGTTTTTCTCTAAAGTTTCTGATAATTTTTCTCCTAGTTCTGTAACTTCTATACTTCTACCAATAATATATCCTCTGTTATAAAGAGTCTGTAGTATTTGGGCTCTGGTTGCTTTTGTACCAAGACCACGTTCTTCCATTTCCTTAATCACAGATCCTTGAGAAAATCTTGCAGGTGGTTGTGTCTTTTTAGATAATATTTTTACATCAAAAAATTGATAAACATCGCCTATCTTTATGTTTGGTAGTATTGTTTCTTCACGGCTTGCATATTTGCCATAAAGTTCTGTCCAACCAGCTTCTAGGGTTCTTGTTCCTCTTATAAAAAATATATTTCCATTTACATCCAAAGAAACTCTTTGTGATTCTCGTTTGGCCTTCTCTCCAAAACATGCTAAAAAGCGTCTACATACTAAATCATAAACTCTTCTCTGCAAATCTCCTATTTTTTTTGGAATCTCTCCAGTAGGATAAATTGCTGGATGTGCTGCGTCTACTCTTTTCCCTTCTTCTGGCACAAGCTCTTTTTTGCTTAATAATGAAGATGATTCTTTCTCAAACTGTTTTTGTTTTCCAAGGTTTATTATAATTTTCTTATAGTTTATATCCTTAGGTAATTTTTCTGATGCTGTTCTTGGGTAAGATATAAGACCTGCTTGATAAAGGGCTTCTGCTATACTCATTGCTTGTTGTGGCGAATATCCGAAATATCTATAAACATCTGATAAGAAACTTGTAGTGTTGTAAGGTTTTGGGGCGCTCTGAATTATTATCTTTGTTTTTATATCTGACACTTTTGCTTTTTTACCTTTTGCTTTTTTAATAATATCTTCTGCTGTTTTTTTATCCCATAATTTATCTTTTTCGTATTCTGCTTCTATATCTTTTTTACCTATAGTTACACTTCCTGAAACCTCCCAAAAAGGTTTTGGATCAAAGGCTTTTATCTTTTTTTCATGCTTGTAAAGCATATGTAATGTAGGGCCTTGAACACGGCCTGTTGATATTATCTGGAATCTACGGCCTGTTGTCTTTATTGCAGATATTAGTGCTCTAGATATAGAAACTCCCCACATATGATCTAAGTAATGTCTTGTTAATCCTGCTTCAACTTGACCAAAATCTATGTGCTTACTCATGTTTTCATAACTATCTAACAACTCTTCTTTTGTCATTGTACTAAATTTCATACGTTTAGCATCTTCTTTTTTGCAAAGAAATCTCAATACATTATACCCTATTACAGATCCTTCTGTATCGTAATCAGTTGCTACGATAAAATCATCACCCTGTACAACAACTTTTTCAACTGTTTCAAAATATCTTTTGCTGAAAGAACCAAATTTAGAAGCTAGATGTGTAGGAACCCAGTCAAGATCAAATATAGGGTATGTTTGTCCCTTTTTTGTGTTCTTTAATGTGAATAAATGTCCTACAGCTGCTACTACTAAATGTTTTTTGTTGTTTTTTGTGAATTCATACCACTTTACTCCTTCTTCTGTAATATTTTCCTTCAATCCTTTTTCTGCTAATGCTTTTGCTATAGTACGCGCTGCAGTAGGTTTCTCCGCAATTATAACTGTTACCATAATTATCACATATATAATAGTATTTTAGAATTATCATAGTAAAGCTTAAATAGAGTTTTTTGTTATTTTTAGAATTGATTCCAAGGCTACTGGTAGCTTTGTAATATTATCTTCTCCACTAAAATGTTTCATGTTATTTTCTATTATTATCTCTGCTCCTAACTTTTCTTTAAAAAATGTTGAGTAATGCAATGACACATAAGGATCATTGTCTGAGTGTATAGCTATAAAATTCTTGCATTTTGTTTCTATCTGTTCCCAGGCTATTGGTCTTTTGAAAAAACTTTCGAGTTGATCAAATCCTAGGTTAGACGTAAATCCTGCTACAAGAATTACTCCTCCTACATTCTCGTTTTGTTTTAATGATTCCAAGTATCTCAAAATTGTAATACAGCCCAGACTATGTCCTACAAAATAACTATCTTCATCTGGATTACCTACTACATTAATCAAATGAGTTAACCATTTATCAATTGTCGGGTTTTTTGGATCTGGCATTGAAGGAACTACTACATGAAATTTTCTTTTTTCCAATTCTTTTTTTAGCCAAGGTCTCCAACCTTCTTCTGGATATCCTTCCCATCCATGAATAAGAAATACTCTTTTCATTTAATCATCTTTATCAAATTGCATGCGCTTGTTTTTTTATTATTTCTCCAAATGCGGGTCTTGTTATAAATATCCCTATCAAAACTCCTAATATTGTTGTGATTGCAAATCCTCTAAGAACTCCTAATCCTAGTACTGTAAGAGGTAACATAGCTCCTATTACTGTTCCTCCTGCCCCAAGTATTATAAATAATGCACGCTTGATCCGCTCTTTTGCTGTTATTGTTTTGTCGCCTTCTCTCAAAGACTGATCTATCATTATTATCTGCGCGTCTATACCTGTTCCTATTATTGCTATTATCGCAGCTATTGAGGCTATATCAATTGTCCATCCAATAACTACAGAAGCTCCAAAAATTATCATGACTTCGCTCATTGATGTTACTAACATTGGTATTACAATTCCTTTCTTTCTATATCTAATTGCAACTATTATGGATACTGCAACTACAGCAGCTGTTATTGCTAGTAATATGTTTGTTAGAAATGATGCTCCTAGATTTGGAGATATTACTTCTAGCTGAACTATCTCTATTTTTGATGGTAAGGATCCGCTCTTAAGTATTGTTTGTAATGTTCGTTGGGTTTTTGTAGCTGTTTGTGCATCTGCACCATATCCTGTTATTGATGGTGTTTGTATTGACTGGCCTTTAAGCGATGCTGATATACCCAAAGAATCTATAAGATCTCCGTCTAAATATAAATCTATTTTTGATGAAAGGGATCCTTCATCACTAGTTGAGAAGACTCTGTCTAAATTTTTTGTAACATATGCAAATCTCTGTGCACCTTCTTGACTTAGCTGCACTTGGAACGACCATCTATAACCTCCTTGTATTTGTTCTATTCCTGATCTCTGAGGATCAGAATATACAAGTATTATATCTTTTCCAGTGAAAACAAGTGTTGATAAATTTGCAGTGTTATTTAATATGCTATTTACTTTTATTTTTACAGTGTCTAACTCTACTGTATCATTTACTCTTAGAAATGTTCCGTTTATATTTATAGTGTTGTTTGAAACTTCTATAGGATATTTATTTTGAAATTCGAGTGTTTTTCCATCTTTAGCTAATATATCAATTTTTGCCTCAAAATTGCCTTGTCTTTCCAAAAGTTCTCTAAGCTCTTCACGATTTCCACCTGCCATGATTATTTCTACAAATCCTTGTCCATCGCTTTTTATTGAACGGAAATTTGCTTCTCTCAACCCGTATATGTTTATTCTTGTCTGCAATGTTGATATTATCTGTTCTAAAGATACGTTATCAGATTGGGGTTTTATAACAGCTCTTACACCACCTTCAATATCTAAACCAAAAGATATTTTTGTAGAAGGAGTATTCTTTACTTCTAGTCCTAGAGTGCCGTTGATTTTAAGGAGTTTATCTCCTTTGTTTGTAGATAATTTTACAACCCCTTCATAGTCTTTTTGTAAATCCTCTATTGTGGCTGATTTGTCGTTTATTTTATAAATTATGTCTCCAGCTACCAGAGGAATTGTAGAATTTTTGGCTTTGAATGTAACAGTAACCCCTTGCGGTGAAAAATTCGGCGCTATGAGTATTACTGATATAACTACAAGAAATATTAGTAATAATACTTTCCAATTTTTAAAAATATCTTTCATCTAAATCACATTTTATTTCTAGTTTGTTTGTTTTTTCTTGTCTTGTCTTTCCAAATACCATCTAAGTATTCCTGTGTTTGTTAACCATGTTGCAGGGAGATCTATAAGCAACCCTACTATTAATACAAGGGCCATTTGTTGCAATACATGAGATCCTGATACAAAATACATTGCAACTAAGGCTGCTATAGCGCATGCTGTCATCGTTACGCCTGTTTTCATTGCTGTTTTTATTCTCTTTTCTACTGTCTCTTCCTTACGCTTTAACATTTCTGTTGTAAGAACTATATCTGTATCTACAGAATATCCTATTAACATCAAAATAGCTGCTAATGTTGGTAATGACAACGATATTCCTAATAACTCCATTCCAAACATTGATATTACTATATCTGTAATAGCTGCAAGAATTACTGCCATTGATGGTGCAAATGCCCTGAACAATAAAAATACTACAATAGCCATTATTATGAAGGCTGCTATCAATGCTATTTGTGCTTGTTTCCAGAAAACTTCTCCTAAAGATGGGCCTACTTGTTTAATATCATAGTCTCCTGAAACACCTAGACTATCTAATTTATTTATTATTTCTGTTGTGTTTTTTGAGGAATCTGTTTCTATCAATAATGTTGTTTTTATACCTGTTACTGTTTTAAAAGTAGCATCTGGTATTTCAGCTGAAAGTTTGTTTATATCAGGTTGTTTATCTAGGGTCATTGATATAAGTGTTCCTCCTGTTAACTCTATGTCTCTTTTTACAGGAGATCCTGTAGTCACTGTATTATAAATCAAGAAGGATGATGCTACAATTAACACTACTATTGTTATAAACATCAAAAATTTCCATTTTTTATGATAAAAATCCTCTAAAGACTGTAATGACATTAAACCACATTGTGGGAGAAAATTTAAAAGGTTATAATTTGAGCTTTTTTATCCATTATCTTTACAATAAACAGATGTACGATGTTATTATTGTTGGTGGGGGTATAGCTGGATCTGTTCTTGCAGAAAAATTGATTAAGAATGATTTTAATATACTTGTAATAGAGAGGACTAAACGATTAAAGAAAGATAGTGGAATTGTAGCTAATAGAAATATTGGAAAGGTTATTCCTAGGGGTTTTATAGAACATCGAATAAATGAGATGACTTTAGTTTCACCTTTTGGATTGTCTGCGAAAATTAGAACAAAAAATCCTTTTGCTTATATAATTGATAGGCAAAAACTCAACAAATATTTTCTTAGTAAAATAGCTGGATTGATTGTATATGACCATATAAAGGATGTTGTTTGGGAAGATGGTTTTGTATCTGTTATAGGCGATAACAAAACATACTATGGTAAAATGATTATTGGTTGTGATGGTGCCAACTCTATTGTAAGAAAGAAGATGAATAAACATGATGGTTTTTATGCGGATAGTGATATTGTTTTTGGAGCTTTGGCTTTTGATAAAATAAAAACAGACTCTATACACGTATATTTTAACAAGCTTTTTTCTACTGATTTTTTTGCTTGGAAAATACCCCAAAACAACGAGTATGGTCTGATGGTTGGGAAGAGGCCAATGGATTTTTTAAATCATTTTAAGAAAAAATTTGGGTATGGTCTTAATGATGTTTTGGTTTACCCAATGATAATAGGGTGTAAAAAATCTTATAGTGATAGATGTTTATTGGTTGGAGAAAGTGCAGGGCAGAACAAACCTATAACAGGTGGGGGTATAGATCTTGCTATTGTTTCTGCTTACTATGCTTTCACTACAGTACTGGCTGCTTTTAAAAATAATAATTTTAGCTCTAAATTTTTAGAATCTTACCATAATATGTGGTATAAAGATTTTGGATCTGAAATAAATAGACAGATGTTTTTGAGGAAAGTTTATATGAAACTTAATAATGAGCAGATTGATGACTTGTTTAAAATTGTTAAAGATGATTTAGAAAAAACAGATTATATAGAAGACTATATAGAACTTAGCAATCTTACAAGAAAACTATCTTATAGTAGATTATTTTTATGGTCTTTGAGAAATTTTGGAACAATTATCAAATAACTATATGTTTACTTGCTTCCATTCTCTTGTTGAGAAGTCTACTACAACTGGTTTGAACTCATTTAGCAAAGATCCTGAGTTTACAACAGTAATTGATTTGTAATTGTTTACAAATGGTTTATGGTCATGACCATAATGAACTATATCTGGGACTATATCTAATGCTAGAAAATCTTCTTTTAACAAACAATCTCCCAAATGTCTTTTTTTCAACATAGACAAATCAAAATCATGTATCATTAAAATATTGATACCTCCTATGTTAATTATTGATGGGTTGCTTAACGATATTATATTTTCTTTTTTTGGATTAAGTGGTAATTGTGGATAGTCATCTTCTACATCCTTTTCTCCTGGTATAATAAAAACTAGTTTATTATCACAATACTTTTCTAACTTTTCCAGATCTACAACATCTCCTGCAATGAAAAGATAGTTTATATTTTCTTGGTTAAACCATTGAAAGAATTTTTCTATATCTGATTCTGGTGATTCGTTCAAATGTAAATCTGATATAAAACATCCTTTACCGTTTCCTCTTACTGGTTCTCTTAGAGGAACATCTGGATATATTATTTTTTTGCCGTATAGAATCTTTCCAGATGGGATTGTTTGAACCAGAACTACATCATCTAAATCACATTTTACAGGATCATCAAAAGATATTGTTACTGATCCTGTTTGATCTTCTACTTCTACAAGTGTTTTTTCTCCTTCTTTAATATCTTTAACCATACCTATTATGTAGATGTCTTCTCTTGTTTGTGTTATTTTGTTTATAGATATGAATTTTTTGTCTATTCTACTTGCTAAAATATCTTTCATTTTATTGAATTTTGAGTTAAGATACTCTATCTGATTACAGGTTTCTTTTTTTGTTAAGTTTTTCACTATTTCATATCTTTTAAGAAATGTTATGTGGTTTTTCAATACAATTAGGTCTAAATCTCTTTCTAATATATTTGTTACTTCTTTATCTGAAAACCCTTCTAGATAAGACAGTGCTTCTGGTGATATTAACTTTTGTCTGGTAAAAAATAGTCTAACTAATTCTTCTTTTTTCATAAAATCACTTAAACCTTGAAAAATTTAAAATTAGGATAAAATCAATAAGAATTGATTTTTAACAAAATACCTTCTATTTTTGCTATCATCTCCTCGTTTACTGCAAACACAACTTCTCTAAGTTTACCATATCTGCCTCTAGAAGATATTTTTGTGTTTATTATTCCCAATGTTTCATACTCGTTGACAAGGTCGCATACTCTTCTCTGTGTTAGTGGATTGAGACCATTATTTTCACAAAGCTTGTTGTATGATTTGTAAATATCGCTTGTTAATATTCTTGAATCTATCCACTGTCCTTTGCTTGTTTTTCTAAGAGACATCATACTCTCTAACACAATTTGTGAATGTCTTGGTTGTGACCTTACTATTTCAGTAAGTTTGTCTGTATTTATTCTCTCTTTAGCCACATCTAACTGAATCTCTGTTATTGTGGTTTGGCCTGATCTTTCGCTTATTTCTGCGGCGACTCTTATAAGGTCCAAAGCTCGGCGAGCATCACCATGCTCTTGGGCAGCTAGAGCAGCGCACTTGTTTAGTACACTATCATCTATTGTGTTTTCATAAAAAGCATCTGATATTCTCAATGATATAATGTCTTTTAACTGCTCGGCATTGTATGGTTTGAATATTATTTCTTCTTCTGCTAGAGATGAACGGACCCTAGGGTCTATTTTTTCTGCAAAATATATGTTGTTTGTTATTCCTACAACTGAGATGTTTGAATCTGATCTTGATATGTTGTATAGGAACTCGTCTCCTATTTTATTTACCAAACAATCTATCTCATCAAAAACCAATATTATGTTTTGTTTTGATGCTTCTTCAAAAAATTTCTTATATAAAACATTGGTTGCTATTCCTGTTTCTGGAACTAACACATCAAACTCTTTTAATATCTGAGAAAGTATCCTATACTCTGTATCAGATACTTTTTTCATCTTACAGTTTATGTATATTGTTTTATACGTATTATTGGAAATTTTTGAGAGCTGTTCTAATATATATTTTATAGTAACTGTTTTGCCGCAACCAATACCTCCATAAATAAAAACATTGCTAGGTTTGTAGCCTTTTAATATAGGAGCTAGAATAGATGATATTATTTCTATCTCAGTGTCTCTATGCACTATAGTGTTTGGTAGGAAGTTTGTTGAAAGAACTTCCCTGTTTTTAAATAAAGACTCTTTATACAAATAGTTATTAAAAATGTTTTGTACTTTATTATCCATCATTTCATTGACCGTTATTTCTGATGGAAGTTTAAAGGAAATAGACCCTACCAAACTACTCACCCCAAATTAAATATTTTAATTGTCTAAATAGAAGATTTTTAGATCTTATAAGAGACAAAAACAAACAATTTTATAAACCACTATAAAATTGCTTAACCTTTTTTGTATTAATTGGTATATAAAGTGTGTATATTTTAGAACAAATATATTTGAAAATGGTTATGACCCCTATATTTCTTTTGGAAACTACTATATAACAATATATTTAACAATGTTATAGGAAATAGAGGTAGTTGTAAGAGAAATTTTAATTAAAATAGGTATTTTAAAAGAAATATAGGTTGTTTGTTAGTAGTTTGAAAATATTTTCTAAAAATTAAAAACAATTATTCCAAAAGAAATTTTAAACCATATACCCTCAGACCGTTTTCATTTAACATAATTTTTCTAAATGTAATTGAGACTTCTTTATCTACTAATCCTTGTGGGTTTTTTTCAACATCTTCTATATCTACACCAGTTATTTCACCAACTATCATAGGACCTTCTTCCAGTTTTATTAATGCTGTGATATATGGTGCTTCAAATCCATCTGGTGCTACTCTAATTATAGTATCTGAATATATTTTACCCTTTCCAGATAAACCAAATTCCTCTAGTTTTTGACTATCACAGGAAGGACAGTTTTTCCTATTTGGAAATATAACCAATCCACAATCTAGACATTTTTTACCTATCATTTTATATTTTTCTTTATTCATTCTCCAAAATACGGGAACTGATAACATTTTAACACCGTTTAATCTTTACCTAATACATGGATTACTGAGGTAGTTCCTATACCACCGATGTTTAAGGCTAAGCCTTGATTGACATTTTTTAACTGGTTTAGGGAATCTCCTCTAATTTGTTTAGTAATATCTATTAATTGACGTACACCAGTAGCTCCTACTGGATGACCTATTGATTTTAATCCACCAGTTGTATTTGTAGGTATTTGACCGTCTAATTTTATTTCGCCTTGTTCTATAAACTTACCTCCTTTACCTTTTTCACAAAACCCTAGATCTTCTAAGGCCACCAACTCATTTATAGAGAAACAATCATGAACTTCTGTTACCCCAATGTTTTTCATATTTACTCTATCTTTTTCAATTACTCTCTTAACTGCTAGTTTTGTAGCATCTAATTCTACTATAGATCTTCTGTTAAAAAATCCTATTCTATCTGTTGCCGCAGAGCTGCTTAGTATCCAAGCTACATTATCTAACTTATTTTTCTTAATAAATTCTTCTGAAGCTATTATTACAGAAGCAGCACCATCTGTTATTGGTGAACAATCTAAGGTTCTTAAAGGATCTGCTATAAGTGTGGATTTTTCTACATCTTCTATAGTAATCTCTCCTCTAAACTGTGCATAAGGATTTTTAACACCGTTTTTGTGGTTATTTACTGAGATTAAGGAAAGTTGGTTTCTTGTTGTTCCAAATTCTTTCATATGTCTTCTAGCCATTAAGGCATATAATCCTGTAAATGTAAGGCCTGCTAAAGATTCCCATTCAAAATCACCTGCTTCCATTAAAGCGTTTAAAACATGATTAGAATCAATATCAGTCATTTTTTCTATTCCTAATACCATTGCAACATCCATTTCACCAGATTTTATTGTGTGAAACGCATGTCTGAATGCAAGAGCTCCTGAAGAACAAGCACCTTCACAACGAACAGCTGGTACACCTGTAATACCTACATAGTCTGATACTAAAGATCCTAAATGGCTTTGTTTTGCCATTGATCCTGCACCCATGTTCCCAACAAAAAGACCCTCTATATTTTTCTTGGTTATATTTCCTTTTGTCTGAGTATCAAGATCTTTGAAAACTGCGTTACCCGCATCTACAGCTAAATCTCTTAAAGAATGTTCCCAAAGCTCACCAAATTTACTTTGTCCAACTGCAACTATTCCTACACGTGTCATAACAATCAACCAATCTCTAGTTCTTCTGTAGAGAGTCTTTTAATAAAAAGGTCAATATCAACACCATATTCTTGAAACACATCTACCATAATTATTCCCTCAATAATTTTCCTCTTAGTTTTACGTATGTACCGTAGTCAACGTATTTTTTGTTATTAATATAATCTATGGTCTTTTTTCCTAATTTTTGAGCTTGTAGTATTTTGTTTGTTATCATAAATGAAAATGAATCTGATCCAGAACCAGAACCGTAAGATGTTACTAAAATTCTTTCACCTGGCTTTGCACTGTCTAAAACAGATGCAAGTCCAATAAGAGAAGCACCTGAATATGTATTTCCTATCTTTGGAACAACTAAACCTTCTTTTAATTTTGAAGCATCAAATCCTAAAATTTTTGCAGCTCTTAAAGGAAATTTAGCGTTTGGTGTATGAAAAACAACTTTATCAAAATCATCAATTCCAAGAGAAAGCTTTTCCATCAACCCTTTTGTTGCGTTTGTAACGTGTTTAAAATATGCAGGCTCTCCTGTAAACCGAGCTCCATGATTTGGGTATTTTTTCCCTTCATTTCTCCAAAAATCAGAAGTATCTGTGCCAAAAGAATATGTACCTTCTAACTCAGCTACAGGATCTTTACCAAGTATAAACGCAGCAGCTCCAGAACCAGCAGTATATTCTAAAGCGTCTCCAGGTTTTCCTTGTGCTGTGTCTGCACCAATAGCCATACCATATTCTATTTCATTTGATTTAACAAAAGCATGACAAATTTGCATTCCTGCTGATCCAGCTTTACATGCAAATTCTAAATCTCCCATAAATATTGTTTTTTCTTTAAAAGTGTTTCCAAAAGCGCTGCTAAAGCCTAATGCCTCTGAAACTACAGTGCTTGATGGATTTACTGCGTATGGATGACTTTCTGACCCTATGAATAAAGCTGATATTTTAACAGGATTTATTCCTGCCCTTAAAATTGCTGTTCTACCTGCTTCAACAGACATTGTTATTGTATCCTCATCAGAACCAGCAATAGCTTTTTCATCTACTCCCAATCCTTCTAAAATTGGTAAGGCATCTCTTCCCCAAATTCTAGCTATTTCTTCTATCTTTATTCTAAATCTAGGTACATATGATCCCCAACCTACTATTCCTGTTTTATCCATGTTTAATTCACCAATAGCTTGGTTTAGAACATTTTTGTAAATCCCAGCTACAATAGAATAAGAACCTCAGAAAAGTATATAAATTTGATAACCGGCTTGTAATACATGTATTACATACTATATTTATAATCAATCTCAGCAACAAAAAAAGATATATACAACTTGATATAAAAGTTAGTATGGTCAAATGAACTAAGTTCATTTGTATTTTCAAAAAAATCTTATATAAGGTTTTAGAAATGGTATTGGAAGCTATATTGAATCCTAAAAAAGCTGAAGACAAGCCATGGCTTGTATTTTTTATAGCTGTCATACTATCTTTTCTTGCTATATATATTTCATGGGTTTTGTTTCCTTCACAAGCTTCTATACTTTCTGTAGCTTTTGTTACTATATTTTTTGTGCCTTTTTTTCAAAGACTTTTCAGGTTTGAAGAAAAAAAAGATGAGCTAGCAGTAAGAAAACATATGAAGCATGATAGTATATTTAAAAGACATCAAAAAGCCTTGTATGTTTATGGAGCATTTTTTATTGGAGTTATCCTTGTCTACAGTGCTGTATTTACTTTTATACCTTCTATGAGAGATGTTTTTTCACTGCAGTTAGAATGGTTTAAAGGGTCTTTTACTGGACAGGCTGTTGAGGCAGGTAATTTTGCAAGATATTTTGTTAATAATACACAGGTCATGCTGATATTTTTTATATTATCAATAGTTTTTGGGGCTGGAGCAGTTTTTATTCTAAGTTGGAACGCGTCTGTAATAGCTGTTTACTTGGGAATTGTAGTAAATAAATTTATACCTGCTTTAGGAGTATCTACAGCTTATGTGTATGGATTTACTATTGGTGCTGGCTCGATAATTTTCCACGCCATACCAGAGATAGGAGGATATTTCTTTGCCGGCATAGCAGGTGGAGTCCTCTCTATTGCCCTGCTTAGAGAGAAATTTATGTCAAAAGAGTTTAAAGAGGCTGGTAAAGATGCTATGGTGTGGTTTGTTCTTGCAGAAGTATTAATAATAATAGGAGCTCTTATAGAATCCAGATTTATAATTTAATTTAGACAGTTTTCTAAGTTTTGATGTACTTCTTCTAGAAAATATTTATATTGACTAGGAATATCTTTTTCTATTATTTTTATTTCATCTTTCTTTTTATCTATCCATCTTATAGGATCTTTTAGATGTTTTGCATCAAAAGAATTATCATACATATCTGCAAGTCTTATTATTTTTACTTGCCAAGGCTGGGTTTTTAATCTGGATAAATATTCCGCATGTCTTTGATCTTTTGATAATCTACTGTCTATGCTTAACCCAGAGACATAGTTTGCTACATTTTCTCCAAATCTACCTGATATTTCATCATAATCTGTTTGAGTGTCCTCTATAGTATCGTGTAAAAGAGCAGCAGCTAGAATTTCTGGATCATCTATTTTTAATTTTGTTGCTAGTATTGCGAATATTCTTAATGGATGTACTACAGATGGTGTTATACCATCTTTTCTTGTCTGGCCATCATGACAGATAAGGGCAAATCTCATAGAATCTCTAACTTTTTTGATATTGTATATTTGATCGTTTACAACAGACATAAATATCATCTAATTCTTTCACTCTCCTCTGGCCAACCTAATATGAGATTCTGCAAGTTCGTATGTGTTGGCTTGTGCACATAACAAATTTAGATCTTGTGCAGTAACAGCTGCTGCGATAATTTCAGCAAGCTTTCGTGCATTATCTCCTGGTGATATTCCTGCTCCTGCGCATCCAATAATATCCAGACATTCTTTGGCAGTTCCAAATTCAGTACCTCCGCCTAGTGTGGCAACCTCTAAACACGGGAGAGATGCACCAAAAGCAAGATATTTTTCACCGTCTTTTTCTATTATTTCAGCATCAATGAAGCAGCTAGAACTTTCTGTAAGCTGTGCACAATCTTGTCCTGTTGCTACAAAGAAGGCTGCTATTGTATTTGCTGCATTTGCATTGAATCCAGAGGTCGTTCCTGCAAGCGCAGATCCTCTGTAGTTTTTCAGATAATTAAGTTTAGCAACAGTTTCAGCGTCTATACCAAAATGTTTTTTAATTAAACTAGCTTTTATAAAAATCTCAGTTTCAATAGATTTACCACGACCAAATATTATATTAGTATGTGTTGCTTTTTTGTCTGAGCACATGTTTGCAGTAAGACTTCTTATTTTAACATCTGGATGACGCTCTATAAGGGCCTTTATGGCATTTGCAGAATATTTTGTAGCAGAATTCATTCCCATTGAGTCGCCGGTTTCAAAACCAAATCTTATATGTAAGAAACGACCTTGTTGAAAAGGTATCATTTCTTTTACAACAGATACTTTAGATTCTTCTTCTGCAGCTTGTTTTAGAAGCTTATACAAGTATCCTTTGTTTTTTATTTCATCATAAAGCATCTTGGCTTCTTTTATATCAGAACATTCTACTAACGGAGCTCTAGTCATACAATCTTTGACAACAACGGTATTTACTCCACCAGCTTCATTTAGTATTTTTATACCTCTGTTTATTCCAGCAATTAATGCTGCTTCATTGGTTGCTAAAGGTAGAACAAAGTTACCTTTAGCATATTCACCATTTATTTTTAATGGAGTTGAGATACCTAAAGGAGTTATACAACCACCTATTTGTTGTTCAATGCCAGTTGTCTTTGTTGAACTATGATTTTTACAAACTTTTACGTAAGCATTTTTAATAGAAGGAAATGTCTTACCTGTATTATTTTCTATAGTTTCTAATCTCCATTCTGTTGCTAATTTGTTTGACAGCTCCCAGTTATTACAGGATTCGAATATTTTTTCTTCTAGTAAATAAGGTTTTATTTTTCCTAGTTGAAAGTCTTTTTTAATAGATTCTAAAACTTTTTCAAGAGCCGGCTCTTTTAGATCAGTCATTATAAAATACTAGGAGGAAGACATTTAAGCTATATTTGGTCTAAGAATTCTATAGAAAATCCCTTTTCTTGGGCAAATTTTTTCCCAATATTACCCTTATTGTCAATAACATCTTTTAGATGTAAAAAAGTCCATCCTTTTCTTGCAATCTTCCAAGCTATATATGCTGACGCACCTGCTTTTTCTTGCCAGTCAAGAAGTTCCTGGAGCTGTTCTTTTTCTACTGTAAAGGCAGCAGCTCTTGATTTACATTCAATTACTATCAGTTTTCCTACTTTCGCAGCTACTATATCTGGTGATGGAAGACCAATTCTTCCAGAACGAGGGGCTCTGATAGCCATATATCCCATACTAGCTAGTTTGTGTGTTAAACTCAGTTCTGCAATATAACCTTTTCTATAACTTGCTGTCATGAGAATATTTTGAATTAATCGCTTATATTGATTTAGACCAATTTGTAAAAAATTTTTGTGATCTTGTTTACTAAACTCTTTATTTAAGCCTTGAAGCCTTAATAGTTTTATAACAGGTGAATTAGAAATGAAATTCAAAGCTCTTGTAAAAGAGGTAATGAAGCCTGATGTAATTACTATAGATATAGAAGATTCTATTAAAAACGCTGCAAGATTGATGAAAAAAAATAGAATAGGATCTTTGGTTGTGATAGGGTCAAAAAAGATAAAAGGGATTCTTACAGCAGAAGATATTGTTTACAAACATATTTCAGAAGGTACTGGAACTAAAGTAAATGAAATAATGTCACATAAGCTTGTTGTGATAGATCCAGAAAAGTCTATAGAAGAAGCATCAATGATTATGGTTGAAAATCATGTAAAAAAGCTCCCTGTCATGGAAGGCGATAAAATAGTAGGAATTATAACAGCTTCTGATATTATTAAAATAGAACCTGTTTTATATGACACTTTATTAGAAAGGCTTAGAATAGGCAACAAATCGCTTAAATCAGCTCCAAGAGGAGGACCTATAGAAGAATGTGAAAGTTGTGGTAATGCTGGTGATGATATACATCAGGTTAATGGAGAGTGGGTATGTTCTGAATGTGAAGAAGCTGGGACTCTGTAGTTGATAAATAATCGAGTTAATGTTTTCTAGCCTAGAAGAGCACAAATTATATATAGGATTCTTGTCAAATGCGTATTAAGGTCATTATTATGGAAAGAATTAAGAACCAGTTTTATGAACAACAGTATAATATAGAATCAGAAGATCCTTATGCAATAGCTTTAGAATTTATTAATTTCATGGCTAATTTTGGAGAAATTAACGTCACTAAAAATATTATCTCTAATACAGGAGCTGAGAAAAGCGCAGAAATACATTTTTACTTGGAAAGAAGATTTGATAGATATTCAAAACTTTTTTTCTTGTTTAAAATAGATGTTGACATATCATCAAAAAAATTGAATATATCAGCTCTTGGTATGAATCAACTTCAAATACCTGTTGGAGGCCAGGTTGGTGATGTATTTCAGGAATGGTATATGAAAGAAATTCAACCAGAAATACATAAAAAATCTATAAAAATTATAAAAGAAATAACAAAAACTGTTGAAAAATATATATATGAGATAGCGGAAAATACACCTAAGCAATAAACTTCTTTTCATCTATATCGAAAACTGCTATAGCTCTTGGTGTGCATGTTTTTGCAGCGTTCATTACTAAATGTGGGGAGTCTGTTTCTATTTCCTTTACAAAAAGTTCGCCTTGAAACTTTCCTTCCATAGGCTTACCATCAACTAGAAGTGCTTTCCAGTCAATTTTCTCATCCCACGCAAAGTTATATGGATCTGAAAGCATACAATGTCCAGATCCTATACAACCTTTTCTATTAAATATTATTCTAAGTCTATGAACTTTTCTCTCTTTTTTATCATGTTCATATGTCTTGTCTAAATTTACATCTGTCATACTATCATCTATGTTTTATAACTTTCAAAAATTAGTGAAAGTATGCTAATAGTATCAAGTATAAACTTAAATAGTTTTTATTTAACCATATATAGAACAATTGATTATCAATTGTATAAGAAACAGTTTCATATTTATTGGGGTAAAATGTTTACTTTTATTAATAAATTTATCTAATTACGTTAGTATCTCGATTACTAGGCTGTTTCTATTTTAAAAAAGGTGATAAACATGGCTAAATTAGCTCAAAATTTTGCAAAATATATGGTAAATGCTCAATTAAACGCAACAGGTATAGTTGAAAAACCTGATGTTATAGGTGCTGTTTTCGGACAGACAGAAGGTCTTATAGGTCAGGACCTAGATCTTAGGGAATTGCAGAGAACAGGTAGAATAGGTAGAATAGAAGTAAATATAAAAAATAATAAAGGTAGATCTGTTGCAGAAATTACAATACCATCTAGCCTAGACGCTAGTGAGACTTCTCTTATTGCAGCTTCTTTAGAAACTATTGAAAAAGTTGGTCCTTGTGATGCAAAAATAGATGTAATGAAGGTAGAAGATGTCAGAACACAAAAAAGAAGATATGTTATTGATAGAGCTAGAGATATACTTAAGGCACTTATGGATGAAGGAGTCCCAGATTCTCAAAAATTGTCTGATATGGTCAGAGAGGCTGTAAGAACTTTTGAGGTATCTAACTACCAAGGACTGTCATGTGGTCCTGGTCTTTTAGACTCGGATGAGATCGTAGTTGTTGAAGGAAGGGCAGACGTAATATGCATGTTGAAAAATGGAATAAGGAATTGTATTGCTATAGAAGGATCTAAGATCCCTGATACAATAGTTGCATTAACAAAACAAAAAATAACTACAGCTCTTCTTGACGGAGATAGAGGAGGAGATCTGATTTTGAGAAAGCTTTTTGAGGTAAATGCAAATCTAGATTTTGTTGCTAGAGCAGAAGATGGTAAAGAAGTCGAAGATTTGACAAAAAAAGAAATCTTCAAAGCTCTAAGAGAGAGAGTTTCTATAGATCAAATACCAAAACATGGTGTTGCTAAAGATTATAAAGATATCAGGGAGAAATCTTTCAAACCTGAAAGAGAAGAAGAAGTACATCAAAAATTGTCTCAGGTTGATGAAAAGACTAAAAATACCTTGCTTTCTTTGCTAGAAGACTTAACAGGAACTAGAGCAGCCTATGTGTTGGACAAAGACAATAATATATTGTCAAAGGTTCCGTTAGCAGAGATGACAACTATTCTTGATGAATTTAGAAATGCACAAGCATTGGTTTTGGACAGTAAGATAAATCAAGCATTGGTTGATCTAGCACTACAGAGGAAGGTATCTACAGTTGTTGGAACAGGTTATTCAGAGCAAGTAAAATCACCTCCATCTATGCATATATTAACTATTGAGGATATGAGGTAAATCAATTTATCCTATAGAAACCAATTAACATGATGAAAAAAGAAGCAGATGCAAGATTGGGTAATCTAGAATATTTGACAAATAGCAAAAAGCTTGATGGAGTCATATTTTTTAATCATGATCATTTACCAAATCCTAATTTTACTTATATGACAGACATTTCTGAGTTAGGACTATTTTTATTTTATAAGAACGATCCCCAAGTCTTTACAGTTGGATGGAAGAATAAATATAAATCAAGTGTAAGATCAAAACATTTACAAAGCTTACAAGAGTTACCTAAAATAAAAGGAAAGATAGGAATAGATTTCAATAATATCCAAGCAAATATGTTGAAAAGACTTAAAAGACTTACAGGTGTAAAATTTGTAGACATTTCTACTGAAATGGAGAATGTTCGTAAGATAAAATCCTCCAACGAAATTAATATCATTAAAGATGCTTGTAAACTAGCTGGGAAGGCTTATAATAATTTTTCTAAGTTTATGGATGAGCATAATTCTGAAATTGTTCTAAAATATAAAATCGAGACGGAATTTGCAAAATTAGGATTGTATCCAAGCTTTCCTACTATTGTTGCTACAAAAGAAAATATTATGGAGCCACATCATATCGCAGGAGACAAAATTGTTGAAAAGCCTATTCTGGTTGATTTTGGAATAAAATATAAAAATTATTCTACTGATAATACAAGAACTATTGGAAGTAAATACGAAAAGCTTATTACAGAAATACTGCTGGATTTAGAGATTATGTTAAAACCAGGAGCTAAATGCGCTGATATTGATAAGTTTGTAAGAAAAAAGATGGGTAAACTTCAGAAGAGTTTTATTACAGCATTAGGACATGGAATAGGTATTGCTGTTCATGAATTACCTGTAATATCTTCTTTTAGTAAAGATTGTTTAGAAGAAAATATGGTTATTGCAATTGAACCAGGAATATATTTGAAAAATGGAATAAGAGTAGAAAATATGTATCTTATCACAAAGGATGGTTGTGAGAATTTGACTAGCTTCTAAATAATATGTTTTTCTATAAGTTGTATAAACTGGTCTTTTAGTGTTGTAAGATCTTCTTGTTTCTTGGCTTCTATTGTTAATCTTATCAGAGGTTCTGTATTAGACTGGCGTATTAATATCCAAGAGTTTTCAAAATCTACTCTTATGCCATCAAGAGTGGTTGTATTTTCTGACCCGTATTTTTTAAATATCTGTTTTCTTATTTTTTCCATTATCATTGTTTTTACATCATCTGAGCAAGGAAAATTTACCCGATCAAAATGATATTGAGGAACCTGTTTTAATATTTCTGATATAGACATTTTTCCATCTAAGGTGCATGAAAGATAATATGCAATAGCTATTGCATCATCACAAGGTACTAGACTTGGAACACATGCATGACCTGACTTTTCTATTCCTAATACTGCCTTAAATTCATGAACACCTTCCATAAGATACGTGTCTCCTACTGGTACACGAATAACTTTTTGGCTGTGTTGTTTAGCTACATCATCTACTACATATGAACATTCTACGTTTGCTATTACAGGACCACTTTGAGTTTTGTATATTTCTTTTAGAAGTAGGAAAGCTAAATGATCTGCTGGAATTTTCTTACCTTTTTCGTTTAATACTACTACTCTGTCCGCATCTCCATCAAAGGCTATTCCCATGTCAGCATTTTTGGCTGATATTGTTTCACGAAGTTCTTTTAAAGAATCTTCATTAGGATCTACTTTTCTATTTGGAAAATTTCCGTCAGGCTTGCTATTTAATGATATTATTGTATGACCTGCTTTTTTGAAAAGATCTTTTACTACAAAGTCTGCCACACCATTTCCAGCATCTGTAACAATAGTAAGCTTCTTTTTTGGTGTAAGCTTGAACAGCAGTAAATTTTTATACTGTTCTATAGCCTTTTCGTTTCCTAAGAAAGAGTAATCTCCGAATCTCTTACTATCTGGAACACCTAATACGTAGAGTTTCTTTATTTCATTGTTCGCAGGTTCTGAAAAACCAATTCCTTCTGGAGTAAAGAATTTTATACCATTCCATTCTTTCGACATATGAGAAGCTGTTATATAAACTAAATATTTTTGGCTTTTCCAAGCGTAAAATGCAGCAACTGTTAGTGGAAGAGTTCCAAGGTCTATAATATTTTTGCCCTGTGATAACACACCTTCTACAAAGCTTTTTTGTAAACTCTCACTGGATAATCTTACGTCGCGGGCTACATATATTATAGATGTGTCGTGTTTTGTATCATTGTTTATAAAATGTCCTAAAACAGCACCTATTTTTTTGCATATAGTTTCGTTTATTGTGCTTCCATAGATACCTCTAACGTCGTATGCCCTGAATATGGAAAGTTCTGACATGATAATCTAGAATCTAGAAGACTAAGAATTATTTAAATTGATGTAATTAGAAAATATAGGGTTAAAAGATCATTTTAAGCTTTTGTAGTATTCAACAGTCTTTTGTATACCATCTTCTAAACTGGTTTTTGGAACCCAGTTTAATATTTTCTGAGCTGCTTTATTGCTAAGCACACTGCGTCTAACCTCTCCTGGTTTTTGAGGTCTTGTTATTTCAGAAATCTTAGAATTTGTACTCTTTCTTACTAAATCTAAAACTCTTTTTATTGTGGTTTCTTTTCCTGTAGATATGTTTACAGTATGATTTTCGGTTTTTGTAGCCAACATTACAGCATCTGCAACATCTTTTACAAATATAAAGTCTCTTGTTTGAAGACCATCTCCAAATATTACTGGATTGGTTTTCTGCATTATATTGTTGATGAATAATGCAATAACTCCTCCTTCTGAACTTGCTTTTTGCCTAGGACCATAAACGTTTGATAATCTTAATGACATGTATTTCAAGTCGTACAGGTTATTGTAAACTTTTAGATATTGTTCAGCTATGTATTTACTAACTCCGTAAGGAGATAACGGATTTATCAAAGCTTTCTCATCAGTGGGTAGTTTTTCTGCATTTCCTACAACAGCACCTCCAGAATTCAGGTATATTATTTTTTTAACACCATATTTTCTACAATTTTCTATTATATTTAATGAACCAAAAATATTCACTTCTGCGTCTTTTACAGGAAAATCTATAGATTTCTGAACCATAACCTGTGCAGCTGTATGGATAACTATATCTATTCTGTTATCTTCGAATATTTTGGCTAAATTATTGCATATGTTTGTTTTGTGTACAATACATCCCATGTTTATATTTTTTCCACTCGACAGATCGTCTAAAATATGTATCTGAGAATTTTTGTTGTTTTCCAGAAGTTTATCTACTATATGACTACCTATAAACCCTGCTCCACCTGTAATCAAATATCTCATTAAATCAACTTATAATAAATCTTTAAAAATAACGTTATAGTTAAGATTAATGAGATCTGTGATAATATGGCTACAAACTACTGCATATTTCTTAGCGATTTGAAGGGGAATCCAACTTATTTAATGGAATCTTTGCATAAACATCTTCCTAAAGACTGGAAATTTCATCTTGTGTTTAGGTTCAAATTAAACTACTTGTCTGAAGATAAATACTCTCATATAAAACCTTTTTATCTCTATGATAATTTTAAACAGCTTTCTGAAAAGGATGTTCAAGACGAGGAAAAATTTCTTGGAAAAACTTTCGCTTTGATACGTCTAATGAGTAAGGTAGGTCAGTATAGGTACCCTAATATAAAAAAACTTCCTGATGACTACTATTTTGCTAATTTAGTAAGATCTTGGAGAAAATTTTATTTGTCTAATAAAATAAATCTTTTTTTGGCAGGTGTTAGTGATGATTATCCTAGTCTTATAGGATTTGAAGTTGCTAGAAAACTAGGGATAAAAATAATTATACTTAACTCTAGCAGATTTACAAATGCCTATTTGTTAACAGATGAAGATTATCAACCTATTTTCTATAAAAAAATAACTGAAAAAGAGAAAAAATTATCATACCACCAGGCCGAAAAAATAATAATGGGAGAGAAAATAAATAATCCAGAACTTTCAAAAATAGTCAAGAAAAACTTTAACTTTATAAATCCTCTAAATCTTTTGTCTGTTGCAAAATCATTTTTTCCAAATTTTAAAATTTATTATCTAGAGGTTCCAAAATATGATAGACTTTCTTGGTACTCTACATTTGAATTTGTCGTAAAGTATATAAAATCTTTTATACGCTCTGCCATCTCAAAACAAATATTTAAATACAAACCAAAAAAAGGAGAAAAATATATTTTTTATCCATTACATTTTACTGATGACGCTACTATAACAGCTAAAACGCCTTTTATAGATCAATTTCAGCTTATAAAAGAAATATCAAAAATAATACCTCATGGGGTATTATTGTATGTTAAACCTCATCCACATTTTCAGTGTTCTGACATTCCAATATCAAAAATGAGAGAACTATCTAAGTTACCAAATATCAGACTATTGTCTTATAATGAAGATACTAAGCAATTAGTTAAAAATGCCTTATATGTAGCTGTTATAAATTCTAGCACTGCTTTTGAGGCTATGATAATTGGTACTCCAGCAGTAACTTTTGGAAAGGATTATCCAAATGAAATAGTAAAACATATTAAAAGTCCAGAAGAGCTTTTGAATATAAAACCAACCCTTGATAAGAAAAAAGCATACGATTACGTATCTAAATGCTATGCAAATTCAATATTTTTGAGGGTTCCATACTATCTAAAGTTTGATTTTACAGGAAATTCTGACATTAAAGATTTAGCAAAAGGTATTGTCCAATCATATAATATGTTATGTAAAGGGGGTTGAATGAGAGTATCTATATATTACGGAACTTGTTTTGATAGGGATTTTCATAAAGTAACTATAGCTAATGGATTTAGTAAGAATACGGACGTTATAGTTGTAAAAAGATTTGATCACAAGCTTGATATTACACATCCAAAATTAAAAGAAATATATATGCATAACGATTTAATATTTACAAAAAAACTATCCGATAAAGTAATACATGACACAGAACAGTGGCTAGAAGTACCATTCGTACTATTACTAAAATATTGGTATAATTGGGATAATTCTTTAGAAAAAAACAATAAAGAAATGAGAAAAAGATACGAGGCTATTTCGAAGTATGTGGTATTTTGGAAAAGCTTCTTCAAAAAATATAGACCAAACGTATTTGTTACTACAATGGAAAGTACGTTCCCTGAAATAGTAAGCATAGAAGTTGCAAAAAAGCTTGGGATAAAAGTTATCATAGTAAATAGTGGAAGAATAGGAAATACCTTCTTACTTTATAACGATAAATTTTTACCTATATATTGGAGAAAAATATCTCAGCACGAGAAGAAGACATATTATGAATCTATAAGAAAAAGATACAGAACAAAGGCAGAACCAGAATCTATGAATCTTAGCAATGATGTAAATAATTACGTAGACTTCACTCCTTTTGGAATTAAAAACAAATTGATTGATTTTTTAAGATATAGAAAAAACTACAAAAAAATGCATACTATAGATAAATTAAGGACATTAAGTCCATTTCAGCTTTTCAAGAAAGTATCTACTGGGATTTTTAGGAGGACTTATGCGTCTTTCTTTTATGAAAATTTTGATTATCAGAAAGAAAAATTCATATTTTTCCCTTTGCATTACACAGATGAGGCTGCCTTGTCTTATCAGGAAGCTTTTTTGGATCAGTTTGAGTTGATAACAAAAATATCTAAATGCCTTCCTTTAGATGTATTTTTAGTTGTAAAACCTCATCCACATTGGAGATGTATGGATATTCCTATATCAAAAATAAAAGAATTAAAGTCAAATCCAAGAATTAAATTCATATCACCTGATGTTAATGTTTATAAACTAATTAATTTCAGCAAAGGTGTAGTTACAATAAATTCCACAACTGGTTTTGAAGCATTGGCTTTGGATAAACCCATAATAACTTTTGGACATGATTTTTATGCTGATCCTAATATAGCTAAAACAATATACGACCTTAATTATCTTCCAGAAGCAATACGTGATATGATAGACGGGAAGCTAAAAATAAATAATAAGAAACTTTCAGAATTCTTTTCTATTTACTATAAACATCTAATTTTCATAAAAGGTAGAATGGGTTTGTACGTAGATATAACTGAAGAAGATGGGAGAGCTGTAGCAAAAAACATTGAGGAATATATAACTTCTTCTAAAAAAAGTTTTTAATACATTCACGCTTATTAAATTATGTGACACAATGGATCTAACTATAGATATGGAAAAAATGAGGCCTTCTGGATTTCATAATTATGTTAAGAAAAGAAGAGACGATTTGATAGATAGGGTTAACAAAGGTTCTGATTGGACTCCTGTCAAAGAATGTCCTGTTTGTAAAAATATGTCAAACAACCAAAAATATTTTGATTATAGAGGTATTGTTTCTTTTGTATGTGATAAATGCGATTGTTTATATGATGATAAGGTACCTGTTTCTGTAGAAGATGTATATGATAATGTAGATTATTTAGAGCATACGAAAAAAACATCTTATATAAAAGAATATGAATATAGAAAAAATCGTTTTGGATTTGAGAGGGCTAATATAATTGAAAGTTCTCTAGGTAGTCTAAAAGGTAAAAGAATTCTTGATATTGGGTGTGGAACAGGTCTTTTTCTGGATGTTATGACTAAATTTGGTGCTGTTCCTGATGGATTAGAAATATCAAAGCCGCTTGCTGAATATACAGCAAAAAGACTTGGTATAAAAGTATTTACTGAAGATTTTATGGGTTTTAGCTCTGATTATAGATATGATGTTATAACAATGTTTGATCTTATAGAGCATATAAAAAATCCATTGGATATGCTACAACGTGCTAAAGAATTATTGAATAAAGGAGGAATTATTCTTGTATTTACACCAAATTATAGATCAATAGCTTTTGAAATCTTAAAAAATAATTCTAATCTCTATATACCTACAGATCATTTATTATTTTTTTCTAAAAAGACCGTAGACTTTTTGGCAAAGACACTAGGCATGGAACTCTCGATGTATTCAACCAACGGAATGGATGCGTTTGATCTGTTGTCTTTCGATAGGGATATAAATAATATTGATATAAGTAACTCTATACTTTTGAATAACATAAATAAAGTCCAAGATACTATTAACATCTCTGGTTATGCAAACCACATGAGATTTATATTAAAAAAGGTGTGATAATGAAATCAGACAACTATTCTTATAAAGTTCGTTTAAATGTTAGATTTGGATTTGGTATTTGTAGAAATATAGGAGAATATTTGAAAAAATCTGGTTTAAACAACGTAGGATTTATAATAGATAGAGGTGTTTTTTCTTCTGAACCTGTAAAAGCTATGATAAAATCTGCGCAAGACCATTGCTCTGTAAATAAAGTATACGAATGTAGCTTAGTCGAACCTACATATGATGAACTAGATGCTATTACAGAAGAATTTAGAAACCAAAAATTCGATGTAATAATAGGAGTAGGAGGAGGAAGTATTATGGATACAGCAAAAGGAGTTTGCGCTCTTATTACAAATCCTGGAAAGGGGATTCAATATAGAGGGTTTGATTTATTGAAAAATAATCCAATACATATGATAGCTGTTCCTACAACTGCAGGTACTGGAAGTGAAGTTACTCCAAACGCAGTTTTCACAGATAGTAATGAACAGAGAAAATTAGGTATTAATGGAGATAAAATGTTTGCTTACATGTCTTTTCTAGATCCAGAACTTACTATGACATGTCCAAAAAGACCTACTGTATCATCTGGCATGGATGCAATTGTACATACTTTGGAAAGCTTTGGATCTATTGCAGCAACACCATTTTCTAGAATGTATTCTAGAGAAGCTTTTAGGCTACTTTTTAATTCACTACCTAAGTTAGTGGATAACATGAATGATAAAGATCTTAGATCAAAAATGCTTTTAGGAAGCCATTATGCTGGAATAGCTTTGTTTAATGCTAGTGCGGGGCCTTCTGGAGCACTATCATATCCGTTAGGAGTTTTATTTAAGGTTCCTCACGGAATTGCAGGAGCGGTCTTTTTGCCAAAGGTTCTAAGAAAAAACGTGGAGATGGGGTATTATGGATATTCAGAGTTGTACGATCTTATTGATGGTGCAAACATGTCTCTTTCTGAAAAAGAAAAAGCATTTGCATTTTGTGATGCTTTAGATACTTTATGTAATAAAGTTGAGATTCCTGACAAGCTTACTGTTTTTGGTGTTACAGAAAATGATATAGATATACTTCATAAACAAACGGTCACTGGGTTGAAGGCTGCAATAGATCATAATCCAGTGAAATTTGAAGATAAACATATTAGAGAAATACTAGAAAATATGATCTAAATTTAGTTGTATACATATGTTAATCAAAATAGACAATATATCTATAGGTAATTCTAATAAATGTTTTGTTATAGCAGAAGCTGGTGTAAATCATAATGGAGATATAGAAAAAGCATACGAATTGATAGATGCTGCAGTGGATGCTAATGCAGATGCTGTTAAATTTCAGACATTTAAGACCGAAGAAATAGCAACAATAGATGCAAAACAAGCAACTTATCAAAAAATTAACATGGGAAAAGAAGAATCCCAATATGAAATGTTAAAACGTCTTGAATTAAGTTATCAGGATTTTAAAAACTTAAAAAAGTACTGTGACAAAAAAAATATACTTTTTATGTCAGCTCCTCATTCTTGTAAAGAAGATGTAGATTTGGTTGCAGCTCTTTGCCCAGTTATAAAAGTGCCAAGTGGAGATCTGACAAACTTACCTATCTTAAAATATATGGCTGAAAAAAGAATTCCTATAATTTTGTCAACAGGAATGTCTAACATGGAGGAGATAAAAGAGGCTTTAGACATTATTACACCAATTAATAAACAACTTATAATTCTTCATTGTACATCAAACTATCCAACTCCTTTGAATGAAGTTAATTTGAAAGCTATGAAAACAATTGAAAAAGCGTTTGGATTTCCAGTAGGTTATTCTGACCATACAATGGGTACAGAAATAACAGTTGCCTCTGTTGCAATGGGTGCATGTGTTGTAGAAAAACATTTTACATTAGATAGGAATCTTCCAGGACCTGATCATAAGGCATCTCTAGAACCAAATGAGCTAAAAAAAATGGTTAATGAAATACGTAATGTAGAAAAGAGACTAACTCAAGGCATCTCTCCAGAAAAAATATTAAAAGAACTCAATCTTTTAGATTCTATGGGAGATGGTGTCAAAAAACCCCAACTCTCTGAAATTGAGGTTATGAGAGTTGCAAGAAAGAGTTTAGTAGCTGCCGTAAATATACCTGAATACACAATAATAACAGAAAAAATGCTTGCAATAAAAAGACCTGGTACTGGATTACATCCAAGAAATTACTGGAGTCTTATAGGTAAAAAAGCTAAAACAAACATTAAAAAGGATGAAATGCTTGATATTAAAATGATAGCATGAAGAAAAATATAAAAATAATTAGAAGTGCTGTAGGCAGTATGCCTTCATGGGGTCTTATAAAAGAACTCACCAAAAACAATGTAGATATTGTTGGAATTGATAGCAGTCCAATTTCTTTTGGGTTATATTTGTTGAAAAAAAGTTATGTCGTGCCAAAAGGTAATGACCCAAATTTTATAAATTCTCTCATAAATATAGTTAAAAAAGAAACCCCGGATGCAATTATTTCAGGACCAGAAGAAGAAATACTTAATATTTCTAAAAATAAAAGTTTACTGGAAAATAGTGGTATGCTTGTTTTATGTCCAGATTTTGAATCAGTTGAGATATGTGCAAATAAAAGAAAAACTTACAAATTCTTTAAAAATAATAATATTCCTACACCAGAAATATTTGATGAAGAAAAAAGAGTTAAATTTCCATGCGTAGTAAAACCAATTTTTGGAAGAGGGGGTGCAGGTGTATATGTAGCTAATAACCAGGAAGAACTAAGATATTATTTGTCTAAATCAAAAGATTTTATTATACAAGAATATGTTGCTGGCACTGAATATACTGTTGATGTTCTTGCAGATAGAGATGGTAATTCATTATCAATTGTTCCTAGAATAAGACTTGGTATAGAGTCTGGAGTTTCTGTAAAAGGTAAAACCGTATACGACAAAAAAATAATAAATTATGTACAACTTATAGTAAAAAAATTGAAATTATTTGGACCTTCTTGTATACAGTGCATAAAAAGTTCTGACAGTCTTAAGTTCATAGAAATTAATACACGATTTGGAGGGGGGTCAATACTTTCAATGAAAGCAGATCCTACCATAGTACAAAATTTAATAAGAATAATAAGAGGAGAGACTCCTAGAAAAAATAGAACATTCAAAAGAAATCTTATCATGTTACGATATTATTCTGAGATGTTTTTACAGGAAAAAGATATTAAGAAGTGATTTTATGAAAGCTGTTATATTTGATCTAGATAATACTTTATACGATCACTCAAAATATCTTTTAGGGGCTTTTAGAGATGTTTCCAAGTATCTAAGTCATAAACATTCTTTAAATCAAAGACATGTTTATAAAGTTCTAGTGAGCATATGGAAAAAAAATACTAGTATGTATCCTAGAGTCTTTAATGATCTTTTAGATCAGCTGTCAATAAAAGAAGATGTAATAAATCTTGTCAATATTTTTAATGCACATGTGTGTAATATTGCTCCTTATAAAGATGTAAGATTATTAATAAAAAAATTAAAGAAACAAAAATTCCTTTTAGGGCTTATTACAGATGGTACGGTTGATAGACAAAAAAGAAAGCTAAGCGCCTTAAAATTACAAAATTCTTTTGATGTAATTATTTTCACGAAAGAAATTGGACATCCAAAGCCTTCTCACAAACCTTTTCTACAAGCTCTATATAAGCTTGGTGTGAAACCTGAAAATACCTTTTATATTGGAGATAATCCAATAGTAGATTTTGAAGGTTCTAAAAAAGTAGGTATGCATACAATAAGACTCCTTAAAGGTGAGTTTAGGAAACTTAAAAAAAATAAATATATAGATTATGAAGTAAAGGAGATTATAGATATAATGAAAGTAATCATGTGATTTTTGTGGATTTGAAAGACAAAAAAATACTAGTTACTGGTGGAGCAGGGTTTATAGGTAGTCATATATGTGAAAAACTTGTATCTTTAGGATCTTCTGTAACTATATTAGATGATCTTTCAACTGGAAAAGAAAAAAATATTGCTTCAATAAAAGATAAAATAAAATTTATTAAAGGTAGCGTAGAAGATTATAGAACAGTTCTAAATTCTACAAAGAAAATTGATTACGTCATTCATCAGGCTTTTCCATACGGAAGGTCTGGAATGGGTCTAGATGAACAATATACTGAGGCAGGAGTTATAGGTACTTTTAATGTCCTAAAAGCTTCTGTGATAAATGGTGTGAAAAAGGTTGTTAATGCTTCATCTGTAGCTGCTTATGGTATTCCAAAATATACTCCTTTAGATGAAAAACACCCTACAAACCCTTTTCTTCCATATGGTGCAACAAAGATCGTAGGAGAATTGTATTGTAAAACATTTTCAAATCTTTATACTATAGATACAATCAGTCTTAGGTATTTTTATGTTTATGGTGCAAGATACGCGCAGTTTGATCATAGTGCTATGGTAAATTTTCTTATAAGATCTGTTAGAGGAGAAGATCTTATTATATATGGTAATGGTTCTCAAATAAGAGACTATACATATATAGATGATATAGTAAATGGCACACTTCTGGCACTTTTAAAGGAGAATTCCTTAGGAACTGTATACAATATAAGCGGTGGTGACGGAATAACTATTCTTGATTTGGCCAAAAAAATAAAAAAGTTGGTAAATAAAAAATCTTCTATAAAATTCGCTGGAAATGCAGAATATAGGTTCAGTGATAAGTACAATAAAATTCCTATAGGACTTACCACTAAAGTTGGGGGTAAATGGATAGATGAGAGAAATTATATAGGTAACATATCTTTGGCTAAGAAAGAACTTGGTTACAAACCCAAGATTAAAATAGATGATGGTATACAAAGAACTGCGAACTGGTTAAAGTCTATTATGTGATTAAATGAACAAAAAAATAGCTGTTGTAACAGGAACAAGGGCTGAATATGGATATCTCAAGCCATTGATAGAGAAAATACTTGGAAGAAAAGGACTAACTCTTCTTCTATATGTTACAGGAATGCATATTGTTAAAGAATACGGAAATACTGTAAATGAAATAGTTAAGGATGGCTTTGAAATAAGGAAGATTATAGATATGGATGTTAAAGAAAATAATACAGTATTTGATACTGCCATATCCATATCAAATGGTGTTAAAGGATTTACAAAAGCTTTTCAAGAAGATTCTCCGGATATGGTAGTTGTCTTTGGAGACAGAACAGAACCATTTTCAGCTGCTGTAGCAGCAACTACTGTAAATATACCTGTTGCGCATATAAACGGTGGTGATGTAGGGTTTGGAGATTTAGATAATAATTTAAGACATGCTATTACTAAACTTTCGCATCTACACTTTACTGCAAGTCATCAAAGTATGTGTAGGGTTTTAAAATTAGGAGAAGAAAAATGGAGGGTTTTTAATGCAGGAGCATTGTCTTTAGACTCTATATTGAATAAAAAATTGTCTAGCAGAAAAGATATATTAGATAAATACTCTATACCTGATAGAAAAATAATTCTTGTTGTCTTTCATCCTGTGACTACAGAATATCAGGATTCATCAAATCAAATGAACATAGTTATGCAATCTGTAAAAGAGATTGCAGAAAAACATAATAGTGAAATAGTCACAATATATCCTAATGCTTATCCAGGAGGTTATGAAATAATAAAGGTAATTAAAAACTTCTCAAAAAAATCGAATAAAATACATGTTTTTGAAAATATATCACATCTGGACTATTTATCAATGTTATCTATTTCTTCGGTTTTTCTAGGTAATTCAAGTAGTGGAATAATAGAGGCGCCATCTTTAGGAATACCTTATGTTTGTATAGCTAACAGACAGTATGGGAGAGAGAGAGGTTATAATGTTATAGATGTTGAATGTAAAAAAAGTTACATAAATAAAGCTGTAGAAAAGGCTATGTTTAATAAAAAATTTATCAAAATAGTTGAAAAGAGAAAAAGCCCTTATGGTAACGGAAAAGCTAGCGAATTTATTGTTGATATACTATCAAGAATAAATATTGATAAGAGGCTTTTGCAGAAGAAAATTACATATTAGATTTATACAAAATTTCTATATTTAAGATTATATTGTAAATATGATATTTATGAAAATACTTATTATAGCCCCTCATCCAGATGATGAAGTATTAGGATGTGGAGCTACTATTGCAAAATATACAAAACTAGGACACGACGTGTACACATGTATTGTTACAAAAGCATACACACCTGATTGGTCTGAGGAATTTATTAAAAATAGACCAAAAGAAGTTGAAAAATCAAATAAGATTTTGGGTATAAAAAAGACTTATTTTTTAGACTTCCCAACTGCAAAGTTAGATACAGTACCACAAAGAGATATAAACAAGGCTATTTCAGATGTTGTTTCTGAAGTGTCTCCTAACACAGTTTTTATACCACATAAGGGGGACTTGAATAGAGATCATAGACTAGTTTTTGAATGTGCCTTGGTAGCCTTAAGACCTAATAATTCAAAAGTCGAAAAAATACTATCCTTCGAAGTTTTATCAGAAACAGATTGGGGACATCCTATAGAAGGATTTAATCCAAATTTATATGTTGATGTATCAAAATCATTTAAGAAAAAAATAGACGCCATGAAAGTATATGGAACAGAATTAAAAGAATATCCACACCCTAGATCTATAGAAGCTATAGAATCTTTAGCTAAAAAAAGAGGATCTGAAGCATGTCTTAATCTTGCAGAATCCTTTTTTATTATAAGAGAAGTCTCAAAGTGATTATTATGGAAAGATTTGATAAATGGAAAGAGCCTACTATAAAAGATGGAAAACTGACCAAATGGAATTGGATGGTCCAAAACAAAAAAAACTTGAAACTTGGTAAAAAAACAGATATAGGAGCTTTTACCTATATTAATGCAAAATACGGGGTTTATATAGAGGACTTCGTTGAGTTAGGTTCTCATTGTTCTATTTACTCTGAATCTACAATAGACGGAAAAAGAGGACCTGTCAAAATTAAGAAAAATGCTAAAATAGGATCACACTCTGTTATTATGCCAGGTGTAACAATAGGAGAAAATTCTGTTGTGGGGGCGATGAGTTTTGTAAATAAAAGCATCCCTGATAATTCTATTGCATTTGGGATACCTGCTAAGGTGGTAAAAATTGTTAAACAATAATTATAAAAATCTTTTAGTTGATAAGGACAAAACCATAAGAGAAGTTATGAGAACTATAGATCTAAACGGTCTTTCCACAGCATTTCTTGTAGATAAAGAAAATAAATTATTTGCTATAATAACAGACGGTGATATACGTTCTGCTATTCTACACGGTGAAAAACTTGATACACCAGCAATGAAAATAGCAAATAAAACACCAGTAACAATAAATGAAAAAGAAAATAGCAAAGAGGGAATTAAAAATTTCTTGAGAGATTCTAAAGTATCTGAAAAAATCCCTAAAAACAGCTCTTTGAAAGTACCAGTCCTTGATGATGATCGAAAGGTTATAGATCTTTTGTTTATATATTCAGGAGAAAAAATCCCTACTATAACAAAAAAACATAACAAAAAAGAAAATATTAAAAAAGTCCTTGTTGTTGGTGGAGCTGGTTATCTAGGGTCTTGTGTTTGTAAGAAACTTTTAGAAAGAGGATACAGTGTAAAAGTACTTGATAATTTAATGTTTGGAGATCATGGGATAAAAAAAGTGTATGGCAATGAAAACTTTGAGTTTCTTAATGGAGATGTTAGAAATATATCTACAATAGTAGATGCTATAAAAGACGTCCAGGCTGTAATTGATCTTGCAGCTATTGTTGGAGATCCTGCATGTGCACATAATCCTAAAAAAACTATAGAAATAAACAATTTTTCTACTAAGGTGTTGGCTGATATATGTAAATATAGCCAGATAAATCGTTTCATATTTGCTTCAACATGTAGCGTTTATGGAGCTTCAACAGACGAGAGATTGTTGAATGAAGACTCTGAATTAAATCCAGTTTCTTTGTACGCCGATATGAAACTTGCTACAGAAAAAATTCTGATGGATATATCTGATGAAAATTTCTCACCTACAATATTTAGGATGCCTACTCTCTTTGGTGCGTCTGATAGAATGAGATTTGATCTAGTTATTAATAGATTAACTGCTCAAGCTGCTAATAAAGAGAATATTACAGTCTTTGGAGGAGATCAGTGGAGACCTTTTATTCATGTAGAGGATGCTGCAGAGTTTTACGTGAAAGCCTTAGAATTACCTATAGAAACTATAGGCAATAAAATACTTAATGTTGGCAGTAGTGTTATGAATTATAAGATAATTGAAATTGCAAACATAATTAAAAAAATAACTTCAGCAAATATAGATATAAACCAAGCTGCTATAGATAAAAGAAATTATAAAGTTGATTTTTCGTTATCAGAACGACTTTTCGGTATTAAACCTAGATTTGATATTGAAAAAGGAGTTAAGCAAATGCTCAATATAGATAAAAAAGTAATTGCTGATTATAAATCTGAGCTTTATAATAATGTTGATATGCAGAAGAAAGAGAGCCCAGAATAGTTATATAGACTCGTTAACTTTTTCTACTACAAATTCTTTTTCCTCATCTGTCATTGTTGGGTATATAGGTAAAGTTAAAACTCTTTTAGAAATATCTTCTGTGAGTTTCAATTTATCTTTATATTTTAGTACATTTTTATAAAAATGTGAAAGATGAACTGGAGGGAAGTATACTTTACTCATGATACCATTTTTGTCTAAATTTTGTTGTAGTTTATCTCTTTGTTCTTCTGACTGTAATCTTATTGTATACATTTGATAAACATTTCTTCCGCCGCTTATTTCTACAGGAACACTGATCTCTTTTTGTAACTTTTTGTTATAAAATTTTGCAATTTCTCTTCTTTTTTCTATTATCTTCTCTAATTTTCTCATTTGACTTATTCCCAAAGCAGCAACTATTGTAGGTATACGGAAGTTATATCCTAGTGTTATATAGTCCATAGGAACGTTTGTATCAAAATAATTCTTTGTTTCAAGTCTTCCATGAGATCTAATAAGTTTAAGTTTTTCATAAATAGATCTATTTTTTGTTATTACAGCACCGCCTTCGCCTGTTGTTATTATTTTGTTTCCACAGAAACTCAGTACTGCAGAATCTCCAAAACTTCCAGCAAATTTACTATCTAACTTTGATCCAAGAGCCTCTGCAGCGTCTTCTATTAATATGATATTTTTTTCTTCTGCTATTTTTTTAATTTCTTTTATCTTTGATGCAGTAGACCCGCCATAATGTATAGGCATTATAGCCTTTGTGTTTTTAGTTATCTTTTCAGATATTGAGTCTGGATCGAGTGCATAAGTGTCTTCCTCTATATCTGCAAAAACAGGATTTGCACCTACAAATTTAACAGCATTTGCGGTTGCTATAAATGTGAATGAAGGAACTATAACATCATCACCATGTTTTATTTCATGAGCTACTAATGATGCGTGCAATGCACTTGTACCAGAATTAAATGTTAATACATAAGGGATGCCTAAATAGTCTGATATCATTTTTTCAAATTGTTGTATTTCAGGACCTAATGTCCAATACATATCTCTTTCTACGATCTTTCTGACTTCTTCCACGTCTTCATTATCTTTACAAACTTTGAATAACGGTATTTTCCAGTTCATATAATCACTTTATTAATCCCATTCTCTTCTTTAAAATTTGCTCAACTAGGAAGAAATCAGTAGGATCATCTATCTCTATATTCTGCTCTTTATCAATAATAACTTCTCCTAATTTATCTCCAAATAATGTACCTTTTCTTATTAAATCAGCGTTTATGACATAAACATTACCATCGTCATAGAAAAATCCTTTTATTTCTTGCCTAGGTTTTGTACATGTTCCGTATTTATTAAATTTACAATAAAATCCTGTAGCTAAAGAACCAACTTTTGTTTTCTTGAACTCTTCTACACATTTATCTATTAAATTATCATCCCTTATGGGTGATGTAGGTTGTAAAAGTACTACCACGGCTGCATTTACTTTTGTAAGAACATGCTGTATTGCTGGAAGTGTTGGAGAATTATCTTCGGCTAGCTCTTTAGGTCTTTTCACAACTTCTGCTCCTGCGTTTTTTGCAACTTCTGATATTTCTTCATCTTCTGTAGAAACAATTATTCTTTTTATGTATTTTGATTTTTTGGCTGCTTCTATAGACCATACTAACAAAGGTTTACCAGCTATCATTTTTATATTCTTTCTTGGAATACCTTTGCTACCTCCTCTAGCTGGTATAACTGCAATTATTTCCATTTTATCATTCCTTCAATCCAGTAGAAATAGCATTTGAAATCTTATTTATATGTTCGTCAGTCATATTCAAGCTTATACCTATAGCTAATGCTCTGTTTAGTATTTCTTGTGATCTAGTCCATAACTTTTCTGGATTTTTATAATCTTCAGATATTTTAGGTAGCATATGATCCCATGTTCCTGCAAAATGCCACTTAAATGCACTAGGTAAATTCTTAGTCTCAATCCCAACCTTTAATAATTCCTTTACAACATCTTTTGCAATTTTTGAATCTTTGACAAAGAAAATTAAACTATCTCCGGCTTCTTCTGTATCATTATGTTTTCTATATTCTATACCAGATATTTTATCTAATTCTTTCTTTAACCTTTTCTTATTTTCTCTTTGCTTATTTACTATCACATCCAATTTTTTTAGTTGTGCTACACCTATAGCTCCTTGAAGTTCACACATTCTGTAGTTAAATCCTGCTATGGATCTCGTATCGTCAGCTCTACTAAATTTAGTATTATGCTCATGACCATGATCAGCAAACCAGTCTGCTTTATCTGCAAACTCCTTTTTGTCTGATACAACCATCCCACCTTCCCCTGTTGTCAATACTTTTCCATAATCAAAACTAAATACTCCCATGTCGGCTATTGTGCCCAGCATCTTTCCTCTGTATTTAGCTCCAAGTGCTTGGCAAGAATCTTCAAGTACTAATATGCTATGTTTTTTTGCTATTTCAGTTATTTTTTTCATATCTGCAGCAGATCCATGCATATGAACAGGTACTATTATTTTTGTTTTTTTAGTTATCCTATTTTCTATATCATTTGGATCCATGTTAATAGAAAAATCAATATCAGTGAATACAGGCTTTGCTCCACATGCAATTATCGCTTCAGCAGTTGCAACAAATGTATATGAAGACGTTATTACTTCATCTCCAGGTTTAATTCCCATTGCCATTAAAGCTGTGTGCAATGCTGCAGTACCTGATGTTACTGCATGTGAATATTTTACAGATAGTTTGTTAGAAAAGTTGGTTTCAAATTCTTTAACTTTCCATGAATTTCCTCTAAGTTTGTCAAATCCGTATCTGTAAAGAATACCTTTATTGTCAAAAATAGAATTTATTTCTTTTCTTTCTTCATCTCCTATAAGTTCAAACCCAGGCATACTCATTAATATGCAGAAAGAGATTAAAACCCTTTCAAGTGTATCTATCATCTATAGATTTTCTATTTTTCATATCTTCAAAGGCTTGATCCATAGATTTAATTGAAATTCCTAATTTTCTTATTTTATCTGATCTTAACCCAGCTTTTAGTGGCCTTGGTGCAATATTTTTGAAATATTTTGTAGGCTTTCCTATTATTAAAGTATCGTTTAATCCAAATGACTTTGCTATATTTCTTGCAAAGTTGTCTCTAGCTATCCACTCTTCACCAACAACGTTGTAGATACCCTCACAGTCTTGATTCAACATCTTTTCTATAGTTGACACAAGATCTTTTACATATGTAGGATTTCCAAACTGATCATTAGGTACAAAAAGCTCCTTTCCTGACGATAGTGTATCAAAAACTCTGTAAAAAAAGTTTTTTCTTGCCATTTCCCAACCAAAGATCCCTGTAGTCCTTATTATTAAGTGTTTTATACCAGAATTTATTATTTTTCTTTCACAAGATACCTTTAGCTCGCCATAATAGTTTATAGGATTTGTTTTATCTTTTTCTGAATAAGGTCCTGAATTACCGTCAAATACGTAATCTGAAGAAAAGAACACTATTTTAGACTTTTTTGACAAACATTTTATTATATTTTCTATAATACCGACATTTGTTTTAAATGCCAGCTCTTTTTCAATTTCACATTTATTTACATCTGGCATTGCAGCTGTAACAATAACTATTTCTGGAGATAGTTTATTTATTAGTTTTTTTGTTTCTTCAAAACATGTAGCATCAAGTTCTATAAAACTATTGATTTTTTGACTCTTGTATGTAAATTTATAATTATCTTTTTTTTGTCTGTAGAATTCGTAACCAACTAATCCAGAACCACCTATAACTAGATTCGTCATTATAATCTACCATTTATAGGGTATGTTATTTTTATAAGGATCTTGTTTGACAGATTCTGAAGGATCGTGTTCTATGTCTGCAATATTTAATAACATATTAGTACTTTTGCTAAGTCCTGTGAATCCTACCCATATCATAGGAGGAATTGTAAGCCTTTGATAGTTCTCTATTGATAGAATAATTTCATTTGTTTCTTTATAGGTTTTTGAGCCCTTTCTATCGTCGTACAAAACAAACTTTACTTCACCACAAGGTACTATTAAGTTCAATGTCATTTTTTTATGCATTTTCCACGCTTTTACACAATCTTTTTTAACTATAGAGAAATAGGCTTCTCCAAATTTGGTAAATGTAGAATCACTTTTTTTAAATGCATGCATAACATCTCCTAGTTCTCCAGGTAATATTTTAAGAGGTGTTAAAACTACTCCTTCAATCATTGTCTTTCACCCATTTTTGATTTCTTGAGAAAGCTATTCTTATGTATTCATCTATCTGCTCTTTAGACAACTTAAAAGGATCTTCAGTTTTTGAATAAAATTTCTTATACCAGTCTGTAGTTAGTTTTGCAGTTTCTTCAAATGTTAACGTTGATTGCCAGTTTAAAATATTAGCAGCTTTATCACAACATAATTTCAAGAGTTTTGCTTCTTTTCCATCATTTTTTACTGGTTTAACTTCTCTGTTTTTCCAATGTTTTCTCATTTCATTTACCAATGCTCTAACACTATAGCTTTGTATATCCTTAGGTCCAAAGTTAAATGCTTCTCCATTGAGTAAAGGATTTTCATGAAGAAGCTCTCCTAGTAGTAGATATCCGCTTAATGGTTCTAACACATGCTGCCAAGGTCTTGTTGCTTCCATATTTCTAATCTCAACGGCTTTATCTTCTGCCCATGCCTTTATACAATCCACGACAATTCTGTCTTGTGCCCAATCGCCGCCACCTATAACATTACCAGCTCTAGCAGAGCCAACCTTTACTTTACTTTCAGGATTGTTGAAGAATGAATTTGCATAGGTCTTTACCACAAGTTCAGCACATCCTTTAGATGCACTGTACGGATCTTTTCCACCTAGAGTATCTGTTTCTTTATACCCCCACACCCATTCTATGTTATCGTAACATTTATCACTTGTAATTATTATTGCACAGCATGTATTATTTGACTTTCTAAGAGCTTCTAAAATATTCATGGTGCCTATAACGTTAGTCTCTATTGTCTCTACAGGATCCTTAAAAGATTGTCTCACAAGAGGCTGTGCAGCTAGATGAAAAATAAAATCAGGCTTCACTTTGTTTATAACTTCTTGAACATCTTTCAAGGATCTTATATCTTTTTCAAAATTTTCTATCTTGTTTTCCAGTCCTATTTCTTTATAATGAGATAATTTTGTGGGGATATCTATAGAAAATCCATACACTTTTGCACCTAATGTATGTAACCATAAACTTAACCAAGAACCTTTGAATCCTGTACTTCCTGTTACAAGTACCTTTTTATTTTTATATATGTCGTTGAAAAGAGCGTACATTTTAATCATCCCATTTTTTCCATATAGGATTTGTTTTCCATAAGCTCTCCAATAATTGGAGGTCTCTAAAAGTATCCATACATTGCCAAAATCCTAGATGTTTATATACCATTAGCTGCTTATCATTTGCTAAATTTATTAGAGGCTCCTTTTCTAGTACACAACTGTCTTTATCTGATAGATACTTAAAAAACTCCTTATTAAGTACAAAAAACCCACCGTTTATGAATCTCTGATCCTTAAAATTATCAGGTTTTTCAGTAAAACTTGTTACTTGATTATTATCTATTATAAGCTCTCCAAATCTTGATGGTGGACGGACTCCTGTAACAGTTCCTATTTTTCCATGAGATTTATGAAATTTTAATAATTCTGCTATGTTTACATCTGATACACCGTCTCCATAGGTAAGCATGAATGTATCGTCTGTTATGAATTTCTCTATTCTCTTAACTCTGACACCTGTTAATGCAGAATCTCCTGTATCTATCATAGTTATTTTCCAATCTTTCTCCCTTATTTTATCATGTAAAATTATTTTATCTTTTGATGAGAAATCTATAGTAATATTACTATTCAATTCTTCGTGGTTTAGAAAATAATTTTTAATATAATCTTTTTTGTATCCTAAACAAAGAACAAACTCACTAAAACCATAACTTGAGTACATTTTCATTATATGCCATAAAATAGGCTTACCACCTATTTCTACCATTGGTTTTGGTTTTGTTTCTGTTTCTTCTCTTATTCTAGTACCAAGCCCTCCGCATAATATTACAACTTTCATACACTCTCTACCTATCAAATCTGATACTTCTATGTAGTGAGTAAAATATTTAAAATGCCTATATCTGCTATCTTATAAGAACGTAATAAATATCATTTATTACTATGAAAGAAGATATTGCCCTTGCTATTGGACCACATTTGGCATTTAGAGAGTTTATGGATAATTCTAAAATTCCTATGCAAAAAATGCAAAGCCATGTAAACTTTAAGCAAAACGTTTTCGCCAGAGTTGCAAGTTTTGTATCTTCCTATAGAAGCATTCCTAGCGACTACAAATACTATATATCAGAAAGCTGTTTTTACTATCCTGCTGCAGCAAAAAAGCTTGGTAGGATAGACGGGAAACTTATAGATGTATGCGCGTCTTCTATCTATTATTACTTGTATACTAAAAAGATTGCAGGTGTGAATAGGAAGATATTACTTAATCTGATAAAGGAGGTAGATGGCTTTATTTGTGAAGGAGTCTATGTAAGAGATCTATTGCACAAACTTGGTATTGAAAAATCAACTGTTATAGTATATACATATATAAACGACGAAAGATTTTCAAAACTTTCCAAGATAAAACCAAAATTACTGTCAAAAAATATCTGTATTACACCTACAAATGATTATTTTTATAAGGGGCTTGATATTCTTCTGGAGGCCATGAAATTTGTAAACAAAGATAATAAAGAAATAACATTAACAATTGCACCTAACAAGGAACTAGATTTGAGTCCTATTAAGCATCTTATGGGCAAAAACATTCGCATAAATTATGATGTTGTTGATATGCTTTCTAAAAGTAGTCTATATGTCCATCCTTCAAGGGGAGATGTTTTTCCTGTTGCATGTTTGGAGCCTATGGCAGCTGGAGTGCCTGTAATGGTATCTGATCAAACAGGTACAAAAGAAGTTGTAGATAGCGTAAACTCTAATCATGTAACATCAATAGAACCTAAAATGGTTGCTCAGAAAATACTTGAATATTTTAATCTTTCTTCTAAAGAGAAAAATAAGCTGTCTTTAGAATTTAGGAAAGTTTCAAGAGGGTTTAATAGAAAAGATCAACTTAAGATTTTTAAGAAAGAATACAAATCTCTAAAGTCAATCATATAAAATCTTTGTAACTATTTAGCTCAATAGCGAAATCTTGATTTACTTGGGATTCTAATTGATTAGATGCATGAACATTGTAAAGATTGTCATGAGAATTGTATTCCGAGAGAAGAGTTTGAACGTGTTGTAAATGGTCTTCTTGCA
>JACRAC010000005.1 GCA_016213555.1 Candidatus Aenigmatarchaeota archaeon
TGCAAGCGCTAAACCAAATTCAACATACATACCAGTTCCAACAGGGTCTGTTAATAGAATAAATACATCGCAATTAAGAACACCATTTGTATCATCTATAGCATATTGTTTTGCTAAATCTGGGCTATTTTTATAAGGTACTAAAGATTTATGTTTAGTCCAGTCAAAAGAAATTTCATGCCCTTTATTCTTTAGTACTTCAATAAATTTTCTTACATCAGGAATCCTTGAAAATCTAGATGCAATATAGAACTTCATTATAAAATCTACTCAATACATCTTAAATAATTTTACAAATTACTCCTTTTCTAAATCAGAAAGCTTTTCTTTTATAATATCAGCTATTGACTTGGCAGAATTTGTTTGATAAAGATATTTTAACTGACCTTCTATAAGAGCTTCTTTTTTAATGAATTGTTTACCTACCAAATCAGATAAACATGATCTTATAGTTCTTTCAGAAAGTTTAGAAACCTTTACTATTTGCTTTATTGTCAACGGCTTCTTTGAAAGCAGATTGAATACTTTTTGCTCGTTCTTTCCTATTGACAAATGTTTTATTACATCATCAATTTTACTTGATTTTTTAGCAGTCATACTATAATTATTTTCAGCCAGAATTTAAGCTTTGTAAGACTGTTTTTCCATCATAAATAAGGCTGTTACATATATATGCAAAATATTTGCATAAGCTTTATATAGTAGAATAACTAAATAAATTTAGTGATTTGATGGCAGCACTTGCAGTAGCTTATGATTTTAAACAAATTCTTAGTGAGGCGCAGCCTAGGCAAGAAAGAGAAAAACATCTAAAAGCAGTTCCAAATGTTGCTTATGTAGATAAAAGTTCTTTGAGGTTTCCTTCAAAAACTTATGAAACAGATTTAACTTCAGTATATTCAGGTCCAGCTACTTGGACGTTGATACAAGAGCGAACAGGATATAACGTATCATGTAATGTAAATGGAATGGTGTTACCAATTCAATCAAGATCATTTACTTATCAAGGAATTTTAGACAGATTGTATGGTATGGCTGGAGCAGGAAAAACTCGTGATAGAGCAATAGAGTTTGCTAGAACATATTCACCTGAAGCTGGATTTGATAAAAATGACAGCTGGACAGGAGAGGTAAGTAATATAAGAAATGAAAGAGCAAGAAGTAGAGAGGATAGAAAATGGGCATCTAAATACGTATCTGAACACCCTCCAAAAAAATAATTTCTAGATTTATAACATGACTGAGTTGTCGAAAAAATAAAATAGCCCCAGGCAGATTCGAACTGCCGTCAGTGGGTTTCTTTTCTTCATGGAAGTACGACGTGAAATTTGTTTGCAAACTTCGTTTCATCCTTCTCGAATCTTTAGATCCGTGATCCAAAGCCCACGATCCTTGGCCGCTAGACTATGGGGCTATAATCATAAAATTATCATTTCTGATCTTTTTATCTTAGATCTATAGGAATCTATAAATATAAATTAAAGGCAAATAAGCTAGTTGAATTATATGGGATTTTTTGCTAGATTATTCACTTTCAGAGGAAAAGTTTACAGTTTAAGAAAAAAATACGATAAGTTCAGGGAAAAAGCTGATAAGGAAGATAATACAGAAAAAAGAATGAATTCTTTGAAGATATTAGATCAAGTAGAGCCTACACTTGTCATATTAGAGGAACAAAATATGTCAAGATTTGACAGAACGCGCATGGTGGCTGTTGTTGATTCTGGAGTAGAACAAGCAAAAGCTATATTAGAAGATAGGTTATTGATAAAACAAACACAACAAACAACACAAGGACCCAGATAATAAGTCTTTAATTCTTTCAAGACAGATTTAAGGTATGATAGTTGTTTTAAGACTAGGTCATAGAATAGGAAGAGATTCTAGAATAAGTACACACTGTGGCTTAGTTGCCAGGGCTCTAGGAGCAGATAAAATAATATATTCAGGAGAAGAAGAAAAAGGTTTGTTAGATTCAATTGAAAATGTTACAAAACAATGGGGAGGTTCTTTTCAAACAGAGTATAAGAAAAATTGGAAAACTGTTATAAATGAACATAAGAAAAAAGGATTTTTAGTAGTTCATCTTACAGTATATGGATTGGCTATGCAGGATGTAATGCCGAAAGTTAAAAATACTACTAATATGCTAATAATAGTAGGGGGAGAAAAGGTTCCTGGTGAAGTATACCAACTAGCAGATTATAATATAGGGGTTAGTCAACAACCTCATAGCGAAATAGCATCTCTTGCTGTATTTCTTCACGAATATTTTCAGGGAGAAGAACTTTTTAAGTCCTTTACTAATCAAAAAATAAAAGTAATTCCACAAGAAAGAGGAAAAAAGATAGTTGAAGACAAATCTTAAGATGATCTCATGGATATAAAAGAGCATCAAATAAGAGCTGTTCTAGAAAATGGCAATAAATTAGCTAAAATTGCTGGAATTTGTATAGGAGCCTATCTTGCTTATAAAATTCTTAGTGAAAATTGGTATTCTATTTCAGATTCTGCTCAAGAAATATTGATAGAAGCTTCAGACAGATATCAAGGAAACTTTAATCGAACTCAGCCAATCCCTTGAAATTTTTAACATTATCTTCTCTTGTTAATAGAACTACCCTGCTGTCTGTTTTTTCATCAACTATTCTGTAACTGCTATTAGACTCAACTTTCTCTGCAAATTCTCTTATCTGTTCATGAGAAGGCATATTATCATATCCTAAAACATTTCTAGATCCACCAACAGCCATGAAGGCCTTAAGTTCAAAAAACTTTGCTTGGCTGTTTTCAGCAAACTCAGCATATCCTTTTGGATCTGTAAAATTCAATCCTTTTGCCAATGTTAATCTTAATACAGTATTACACTCAAAATTTTTCAATAGTTTTAATGATTGTTGTATTCTTTCCCAAAAATCTTTTTGCATAGGTATTGCAGTATTTTTGTACATTTCAGGAGTTGTTCCATAAAATGATAGATATAGATTTGTAGGTTGATGATCTATCAATTTTTCTATCATATTAGGTATAGTACCGTTGCTTACTAAAAACGAAGTCATTCTTCTTTCCATTATTTGATCAATAAACTCAGGTAAATATGGATATAATGTAGGTTCTCCTGATAACGAAATAGCAAAATGTTTTGGATCCATGGCTTCTGTTAGTTTATTTTTATCAGCATTACCAGTTCCATAAAATCCTTGCAATACCTGTCTTTGAGCTTCTATACATCCATCTATTATTTGTCTTGGATCATCCCAGTTTTCTTTTTGTCTAGGCATTGTATAGTTGAAGTTTCTCCAGCAAAACTTACAGTTAAATGTACAAAACAGCATTACAGGAGACATCTGTACACATTGATTACTCTCAATATTGTAAAATTTTTTCTTGTAGCAGAAATTCTTACCTCTTATACTTTCCTTTGTCCAATGACATACTTTTATTGCACTATGGTTTCCAACAAATCTATAACCCATCTTTGTCAGCTTATCTCGCATAAAGTCTAGTCGTTCATCTATTCTCTGACTTATCTCTTGCGGTACGTCTATAAACCCATCTGGAATAGCATTGCATCCGCTAGAGCAAGCCTTTTTATTATCTTCATTTTTCAATATAGGTAATTGCATTAAACTAACTAGAATTTAACGCTTTTAAACTGTTTTTCCTATTCTCAATGTATGACACTTAAGCAGAAAATATCAACTGCAGCTGGAATTCCTGTGGAAAAACTACCTTCTAGATATCAAATAATAGGTAACGTGCTTCTGGCAAAATTATTTTATTTGGATAAAAATGAGAAGAAGAAATTTGCTTTAGCGGTTAAGCAACTTTTACCATATATAGAAACCGTCTGTGAGATTAAAGAGATTTCAGGCAAACTTAGAAAACCTAAAATAGTAAAAATAATTGGAAAAAAAACAGAAACCGTACACAAAGAGAACGATATATTGTATAAACTAGATGTATCAAAAATAATGTTCTCAAAAGGAAATTTATTAGAAAGAAAAAGGCTTCTTGAAAATATTAATTCTGAAGAAGTTATTGTAGATATGTTCTCAGGTATAGGATATTTTTCATTATCTATTTCAAAGAAATGTAAAAAAGTATATTCAATAGAAAAAAATCCTTTGTCTTTTAGATATTTGAAAGAAAACATAATATTAAACAAAATAGAAAATATTAAGCCAATTATAGGAGATTCGAGAAAACTTAGGATAAAAGAAAAAGCAACTAGAGTACTAATGGGATACTTTCCAGGAACTGAAAAATTCCTACCAGCTGCCATGAAATTTCTTGATAAAAAAGGAATTATTCATTATCATAATTTATACAAAAGAGGAGATTTAACAACACCAATATCTGATATAGATAAAGCAGCTAAAAAAGCCGGTTTCAAAATAATTTCTTTCAAGCAAAGAACAGTTAAAAGTTACAACCCTACTTTAGATCATATAGTTCTTGATGTAGGACTAGAAAAGTTATAGATACATATATATGCAAATTATTTGCATATCTTTAAATATACTGGTATACAAATAATAATGTGGTATAATGTACAATAACGGTATGGCTGTTCTTAGCAAGCAGGGAGACACGTATTCTTTAGAAGCGGTTGACTTGAGTTTTGACTTTTCAAATAGAGGAGTTTTTTCTGATATAAGGGAAGCCCTAGGAGCATATGCAAAAGAGATGGGTAGAGGAGTTTCTCTCTCATTAGGAATTGGTATAACAGATTCAGATAGAAAAGTATATGATGGATTCAGAAACAACTTACAGCCAACTTCTTAAAAATATGTTAAAGATTATTTTAAAAAAATAGTATTCTACTTCGCAATAAACGCAAACGCAGCTATCATTATCACAAGCATTAACAATACAGCTATTACAGTAGGATTTACGATTACACTAACAGATCCTATAGCAGTTATGAATATTATAATACCTATTGCAATCATTGCAACCAAGGTAAGTTTACTTTTTGCTATAGCATCTATTCCTATTCCAGACATTGACATGAAAAGCACTATTATCAATATACCTGCCAATACAACAGCAGCCATTCCAAATGAATTTACGAAAAAGTTAGCTAAGAACGGTCCTCCAAATCCCATTACAAAAAATCCAGCTACCATAGAAACTACAGCAATTATTCTCAAATCATCTCCAAGAACTTTAGATTTAGCTAAAAGCCCAAAAGTTATTGCAAATATAAAAACCCATGGGAGTAAAAATCCAAAGAAGCCAAGCTGATTCAAATTAGTTACAAAAACCTGAAATGGATTTGCCATGATAATTCCTCAATTATAACAATCTTTGTTATCTTTACTATATAATATTAACTAAAATTAGAATTAGGAAAAATAAAAATTAATCTTTCTTCTTATCTCCGCCACCACCTCCAGGACCATCTTCTCTCATGATCATGTAGACAGCTGCGATTATCACTATCAATACTATTATCAATGCTATCATATCAGGGCTTAATAATCCCCAGTATCCTATTCCAGACGCAGCACCTGTTGATACTATGAATAGTATTACACCTATTATGATCAATACTATCATGACAGATGATCTTCCAAGTTTAGCCTTATGATCAAATCCTACCATGACTAATAATAATATTATTACAAGTATTCCTGCAAGTATTACAGTAGCATTTCCAAACAAAGTTATGAAAAATGCAGCCAATTGTCTTCCTGCAAACGCTGTAACAAAGAAAGCTGCTACCAATGCTAGGGCAGCTGATATTTTTTTGTTAACAGGACCAAATATATTAGCTACTATCAATAACCCGTAAACTACTGCAAATGTAAATATCCAAGGCAGTAAGAAATCGTAAAATCCTAGAACTCTTAATGTTCCTATTATCTCTTCTGCAGATACTACCATAAATTTTGCCTCAATTTATTACTACACTCTTATTTTGTCTAGTATATATAGTTTTGTCAAGTTTATAATAATCTAGTTGTCTTGAAAAAACTATACAGATAAAAATTGTTTTATCATGTATAGTTTTTTCTCTATTCACTAAATCTTGAATATGCTAACAATAATATTATCAGTATTACTAATATTCCAACCATCCACAATATTGTGTCTCCTGGAACTGTTGCAAGTCCTATATAGCCTGAAATTTTATCCCATGACACATTTATTAGTATAAGCATAGTGCCTAGTCCAACCATAGCAGGCCACACATCATTCTTTTCACCTTCTTTTTTGGTAAAGAACAGTTTTTTCAGTAATATTACAAAGAATAAAAATACAAGGAAAATAGCTGCCAATGGTATTATTCCTGTCATGAATAATACAGCAGGTTCATAAGAAGCTGTAACAATTCCTATAGCTGCAGCTATTACACCCATTGCTTTTCTAGAATCTGGAAAGATCTTTGCATAAACTAGTAAAGCAAATACTAATGCAAAAGTAAACGCAAACGTTGCCAAAAATCCTATCAAATCTTTTGTTAGAAATTCCAATACCATTTATTATCAACTATTAATCATCTCTTAGAAGGAACTTTGAATCTATCGGTTACCTTCTCAACCTCTCTAGCTATTTGAAGTCCTCTACTTCTGGCCTCAGACTCCATCATTATTAATTGTTGCATCACAGCTCCTTTATCTTTAGTACTAGAATCTTTCATCGCATTTTCAGCGTTTCTTATCATGATCTGTAGTTCATGAGTTGTCATTTGTTTAAAAGGAGAAGATGCTTCATATCCACCTCCACCAGACCCACCAGAAAATCCTCCACCTGAAGAATATCCACCTCTACGCGAGAAATGCTCAAGTATGAAGTATATCAATCCTAGGCCAAATATTAGGAACAGGAAATAAGGTCCTGCAAATCTAGCAAACACTCCAAAATATCCACCAAATATTATAAACAAATATGAACCTAATCCTACCAATAATCTAAGTCCTGGATGTCCAGCAACAACTCTTCCAACAGCCATGTATATTACTAATATAATAAAAATAGTTGGTATCAAGAAAAACATTACCAAATCATTTATTATAACTCCAGTAAACGGTGAAGCTGGATACTCCATCATCTGTAAAATCTCTTTGAACAAAAACACTCCTATATCTATTGCCATATTAAAAATCTCTCATTTTTGATATAAAATTGAATTTCCTATAAAATTCAACTTAACATAATAAACTTTAGAATAAGCCTAATATATAGTTTAATTAGAAAGAAAATTATGTTTGTGTGGTGTCTTGAAGTTTGAAAAACTTTGAGATAGACGCATTCTTTGAATGTGTGGTGTTAGGATGATCATCTTTCATCACATCCAGAACACGTATGATTATAAGAAAAATTAATTAATGTTGTATTTTCCAATACCTTGAAAAAGCTCTTCTAAAAGAGCTTTTGCATCTCTTTGTACACCATCTTCGTTGTGAGCATGTGATTTTCCATTTCTTTCATATTTTCCTCCAACATACTCATGCGCCAATACTAAAGGATCTATTTCACTGACATATAAGTCATTTCCTTTTTGAAATCCTTTGTATCCGCCAGCTGCATTTCTATCTTCAGGATTTCTATCAGATGCATAACCAAATCTTTCTAACATTTCCTCTGGTGAAATCTCTAGAACATTAAAATCTTCTCCAAGAGCACGTTCTTTCACAGTTTTATATAATAAATGTGTATAACTATCCATCCTAGCTCCATCTGATGCATATGCTGGTGTACCAGCGCCAGTAGCTTCTGTAGGTTTTGTATATATTTTTTTAAGAAGATCATTCCATGCCTTGTCAACTTTTCCAATGCTTTCTGCAGCTAATCTATCATAAATATTTGTAGCTATAATAGGAACAGCAATTCTAGAAAGATTTTCCCATCCTTGTTCATCAACAGGGTATACTGGTCCTGCTCCACCTTCTCCTAAATGTCTTCTAACATTCTTTATCTCTTTAGGTATTATTGGACCTTTTGTTTGAGTACTCATTTTAAACACCACACAAACATATATACTCCTCTTGCTATATAAAGATTTCGCTACTCTTCAGTGACTCAACTAAGGATATAAAGTATATACTTGAATATATATTATATATTTAGATAAAATAAAAAAGAAAGAACAGTGCACAAGACGAACCATTTGTTTTAAGCAGCGCCAGCATATCTGCCACGCTCTAATTTAGTCTGGTATCCTCTTTTCGAGTCATAGTTGAAAAAGTTCCCATCAGCTAATTGATGATAAGGACCTCCCATACCTAGTATACCTCCTCGTCCAAACAGAGCACCTAAATGATCATTATCAGCAGGACCATAGTATGAAAACAATCCATTTTCCATTTTATGCATACCAGCAACTAAATGTCCTGTAAGATGGTCATAAAATGATATGTTTCCATGTCCATCAGCATGAGGTAATAAATGTATCATTTTGTGGGGTGCAGATGCTTTTGAATTCTCTCTTCTTTCAGCATTTGATCGTATATCTCTTGCTAAATCATCAGTCATTTTGTATAGCTTATCTTCATCAGTTCCACTTCTTGCAGCTTCTCTAATTTTATCAAATGCAAGTGAATCTGCATATTTCCAGTGTAATGTTTCTGTTCTGTCTAACCAATTCAATACCGTACTTACTGACATAGTAATCACCTAATTTCACGTAACAAAACCTGCAAAGCAGGTTTAAAAAATCAAACAGACATTTGCGAAGCAGATTCTGATTCGCAAAGAATTTTAAAAACTGTAGAAATCTTAGAGCTAGATACGTTCGTTTTTAGTATTCCAGCTTTGTAGGTAACTTTGTCTAGTAACATAATCATCAACTTCCATTATTCTTTCAATTTTTTTGGGGGTTCGCATCAAACAACCTCTATTATAATAATAGATTTATTTGAAAAATATGATCATATGATAGGTTTGTAAAACCTTGTACAAAAGGCATCTAGCACTTTGTGAAAAGAGTTTTGAAATCTAGTTATTAGTTTTAGGCAAACAGCTTGAAGAACTAAAATATTACTAACACTTTCATTTTTCTTTGTCTTTTCATGCCCAAACTTTTTCTGCTCGTAATTCATCAGCTTCTTGTAAAAATAATTTGACGTAGTCTTGAACATAATAATCTACCTTGTTTTCTCTTTCTTTTTGAGATTTATTTTTCATAATCTTCACAATTTTTATAAAATATAAGGGACTGCAGAGTAAATAATCTGCAGTCCAGCAGCTAGTGATTTACAATAACCCCTTTTTGGATTCCTGATATATTTAAGGATTATCAGTGTACAGCATAGAATTTTGTTGCTATTCATCGATTACATAGATTTTTAACAATAAGTGGCTAAAATCATGATATTCCAGTAATTCAGAAAACTAATTGAATATAAATCAAGAAATATATATTACTAAATATATTTCCTTGTTATTAGTGGTAGTTTTAAGTAGTGATTTAAGAGGCTTTTTTAGAATAGATAAATAATTAATAGATAGTGATAATATGGATTATTCAAAAACAATTTTAGATCTATTAAAAAAATCTTCGGTAAAAATAGGAGATAAAATACTTATGACGAAAAGCGAAAAAGAATATTCAGGTATTGTTATGCCAAACACAGGATCTTCTGAATGTATTGTATTGAAGCTCGATAGTGGATATAATATAGGAATAGAAATTGATGAAAAAACACATATTAAAAAACTAAGTGAGGAAGCTCATGTAGAGGGAAAAATGGTTTCGAGAAAACTTCAAAGAATAGAAAAATTAAAATTCGATCCAAAAAAACCAACAATAGCTATATTGAATGCTGGCGGCACTATAGCAAGTAGAATAGACTATAGAACAGGTGGTGTAACACCTGTATTTACTTCTGAAGAATTGGTTTCTATGGTTCCAGAGCTTGCTGAAATAGCAAATATTCGTTGTAAAATGGTTTTTCAAATGTGGTCAGAAGATATGGAACCAGAACATTGGCAGATTCTTGCAAAAGAAATTGCTGAAGAAATAGAAGAAGGATGCGAAGGAATAATAATAACTCATGGAACAGACTACTTGCATTATACAGCAGCAATCTTAGCTTTTATGGTTCAATCACTTCCAATACCTGTTTTAATTGTAGGATCTCAACGTAGTTCTGATAGAGGGAGCAGTGATGGTGCAATGAATTTGATATGTGCTTCAAAATTTATAGCTAGCAGCGATTTTTCTGGTGTAGCTATTTGCATGCATGCAAACAGCAGTGATAATTCTTGTTATATTTTACCAGCTTGTAAAACTAGAAAAATGCATACATCTAGAAGAGATGCTTTTCGTCCTATAAATTCAAAACCGATAGCTATTGTAGATTACAAATCAGAAAAAATAGAATTTTTCTTAGATTATCAGAAAAAAGATTATAAAAGAAAACTAATTTTAGAGACAAGATACGATAAAAAAATAGCTTTGATAAAATCATACCCAGGTTTTAGAGCAGAACAGCTAGACTGGTATGAAAAGAATTGTAATGGAATAATTTTTGAAGGATCTGGTATGGCAGGAAATCTACCAATAAATATTTTGGATGATCATACAAAACATCATAAAGATTTTCTAGAAAAACTAAAGAAAATAACAGAGAAAACAGCTGTTTATATGACATCTCAATGCATCTTTGGAAGACTTAATATGAATGTCTACACAACAGGTCGGGATCTTCAGGCAGCAGGATGCCAACCAGCTTATATGATTCCAGAAGTAGCTCTTGTAAAACTAGGCTGGATATTAGGACAAACAAAAGATCCGAAACAAATAAAAGAAATGATGGAAAAAGATTTTGCAGGAGAAATTATAGAGAGGTCAGAATTAGATGAATTTCCTCCAAATGATTTGTAGATCTTTAAGCATCTAGCAGAGGTATCTTATTATTTATGCCATGCTCCTATATAATATGAAGAACTTTCTTTTCTTCTCATTCTATGAACGCTTGCTACAAAACTATAAAAAGCAGCATCAGTAGAAAATTCTAAATAAACAGGGGTACTAACTCTTACATCTTCTGGTGTGGTATAATCAATTTGAAAAGTTGCATGTTGAACACCAGGTCTTTTAACAGCATTTTCAGCATCTATTTTATACTGTATAATAAGTTCTTTTGATATAGTATCAGTTACCATATTACCACAAGTATATATTTACTACTTATAAGTATATAAAGATATCTGTACTATAGAAAAAGCTATTTATCACAAAATTTATAGGTTCTTTCATAATTATAAACATGGAAGAAAAGCAAGTAGATTACAAAAAAATAGGATTTAGATGCGGTATTGAAATACATCAACGCTTAGATACAAAAAAATTATTCTGTCCTTGTAAAAGTACTCAATCAACAGAGCCAACTCTAGAAATAGTTAGGAATTTAAGACCATCTGCAGGAGAACTTGGTGCTATAGATCCTGCAGCATTATTCGAATTTCTAAAAGCAAAAACATTTATTTATAAATTGTCGCCAAATGAATCATGTGAAGTTGAAGCAGACGAAGCTCCTCCGCACGCTATGAATAAAGAAGCTCTTAGTATAGGATTAGAAGTATGCAAAATGTTGGAGTCTGATATACCTAATGAAATACATGTTATGAGAAAAACTGTTATAGACGGATCCAACACGTCAGGGTTTCAAAGAACTTCCGTTATAGGTATAAACGGATTATTGAAAACAAGCAAAGGAAATGTAGGAATACTTAGCATTTGTTTAGAAGAAGAGTCTGCAAGAATAGAGGAGCGCACAGAAGGAAAAGTTATCTATAGATTAAATGGACTTGGCATACCTCTTGTTGAGATAGCTACAGATTCTACTATTCAATCACCTGAACATGCAAAAGAAGTAGCTTTCTCATTAGGTATGTTGCTCAGGAGTACAAAAGTTCAAAGAGGTATAGGTACTATAAGACAAGATATTAATGTTTCTATAGCAAACGGCGCTAGAATAGAGATAAAGGGATTTCAACAACTTGAAAATGTTCCAAAAGTAGTTGAAAATGAAGTTATCCGCCAGCTTACTCTATTGGAAGTAAAAGATATTTTAAAGAAAAAAGGCGTAAAAGAAAAAGATTTCTTAACAAAAGAAAATGTTACAGGTATTTTTAGAAAAACAGAATCAGATTTTATAAAAAAAGCTTTTAATGAAGGTTCTGTAATACATTCTGCTCTTCTCCCTCGTTTTGAAGGTTTGTTGAAAAAATCTTGTGGCGATAGAACTTTAGGAAAAGAATTAAGTTCTTATGCAGGTGTATACGGATTAGGAATAATACATACAGATGAAGATTTAGACAAATACAAACTTTATCAAGAATTTCAAGAGTTAAGAAAAATACTGAAGGCAAAAGAAGACGATCTTATTCTTATAATTGTTGGAAAAAATCCAAATATTGACAAAGCTCTTTCCTTGGTTATAGAAAGAGCAAAGCAAATGTTACTAGGAGTACCAGAAGAAACAAGAATAGCAGATGGAGAAGGATCTAAATATACTCGCCCTCTTCCAGGTTCAGAGCGTATGTATCCAGAAACAGATATTCCTTCAATAAGAATAACTAAGGAACTAATAGATTCTATAAAAATTTCAAAAAGTCTTATAGAAATACAAGAGGAAATTTCTAAAGAAATACCAGAACAATTAGCAGAACAAATAGTGAAATCACCAACACTTCTTAAATATTATCAGGAGACAAAAAAGAACTTTGATCCTGTGATGGTTGCAAACACACTTACAAACACTTTAAAGATGTTAAAAAGAGACAATCATGATACTGACAAAATAAATAAAGATCATTTGATAGGATTGTTTACTTTAATTGAAAAGAAAAAAATATCAAAAGAAATTATTCCCCAAGCTTTGATAGATATGATAGAAGGAAAGTCTTTGGGTTACATAGAAAGTAGATATAAAATAATTGATGATTCTCAATTAAGATCCCTTGTAAAACAAGCTATAAGGCAGACACCTGGAATAAAAGAATCTTTGTTAATGGGAGTCTTAATGAAAGATCTCCGTGGTACTATTTCTGGCGAGCGTTTGATGAAAATAATCAGAGAAGAAATGAATTGATTATAGTTTAGCTTCATTAAGTCTTTCATAAATTCTAGCATATCTAGATACATCCGCAGGTCTAGGAAAGTCTACAAAACCATCTCCAACATATTCATAATGTACAGGATCTGATTCTGAAAGCCTTCTTCTAAATCCTTGCTGCTTCAATAATTCTATAAGTTTACTGTCATCTTGAAGAAATTTTGGAACATCAAATGCGTTTCCTGTTCCATGAGGTCCTCTTCCAGGCCTTGCAATATATCCAGCATGTTTCCAATGGTTATCAGGATCATAGTCCTCTCCAGCAGTATTTTTGTAAGCTTCTAACTGCTGAAAACTTGATCTGAAACATTTTCTAGGAGTATCTGAATCATAAGCTCTTTCTATTGCATCGATAAGTGTTATCTTAGGATAATCTGGGTCTAGTTTATCAAGAGTTCCTATTTCATTTGAAGTTTTTCTCAATGCAACAGCACAAGGATACATTAATCCAGCATTAAGAGTTTCTTGCGTTACGTTTCTACCAAAGTCTCTAAAATCAACCAATAAATAATCTTGAACATCTTCTAGTTTCCAGCCAGCTCCTCTATAAGTCTTAGAACCTGTATAGCCGTCTTTTTTCAATAAATCATCAGGAACTAAAGATTCATGATAGGGATAGTTTCCAGAAGGAAATGATACCCATTTTCCAGTTTCCCATGTCCATGTAACACCATGTAGTTTGCGAAGCTGTTTCTTTTCATTTTCTGTAAGTATATGGCCAAATTTTCTAGGTACATATACATTTTCAGGCAAGCTAGATCTATAACTACTATCTACTTGAGAATGTGTTTTTTCAGGCTTTATATCTACTGCAGTTTTTGTACCTAATCCAGTATATCCGAGTACAGCTGTAGCTGCTGCAGCTCCAAATAAAAACCATCTTGATAATGATCTATTCACAAATACACCTTTGTATACTACTTAGTAGAAGTTACTATTTAAACTTATAGGTTCTTAAAACTTTTATATATGGCACAAATCCAAATTTCTATAGTGATTAATAGATGGCAGTAGAATCAATTATAGGATTATTACCTTTGACAATAAGCGGCGTAATATGGTTACTTTTGAAGACTCTTTTAATATTTGTTGCACTTGTATTATCAGACAAGGTTCTTTCTCATGAGATGAACACAAAACACATACTTATAATGGCATTTTTAGTAGCATTTATAGTGCCAATAATAGTCACCTTACTATTACCATATATAGCAATGCCAGCAGGATTTGGTCAGATATTGTTTTATGGATTACCTCTATTAATGTGGATAGTATTTGGAGAAGTTTTGCTAGGAGGAGATTTCAAGGAGAAAATTACAGTAGCATTCATAGCATTTGCAATATTCACAGCTTTAGATTTGATAGGAATACAAGCAATAATAATGAGCTTTATTCCGTTCTAAACTATTTTTGAGTAGTGTAGAATTCTTCTTCTCCAGTATAAAATAAAAAATCACCAGTAAGTATAGGCATTAAAAAATTACGTAAAGTTGGTAATATACCATGAGATACTCTTCCAACTCCTCCCTCTTCTAAAAATCTTTCATTATCTCTATCACCTACAAAAACAAGTATTTCATTATTAACAGAAGACATCCCAATTACTGGATCTTTTATAGTACTTTGCACTTTTCCATTTCTAACTCCAGTGTAATCAAAATTTACATCTGTTGTTATATTAGGAAAGCCTCTGAAAAGATTCAGTGCCTCGTAAATTAACCCTAATTTATGCCCATTATAAAATGCAACAGCAAGTGAAAACCTCTCTTGACCACTAAATATATGTCTGTATTTCACAATTCTACATTTTTGCCATTGGGTTTCACTAGAATTTCCATTAAGTTTAACCTCATCTTCATTTTCTCCTATTTTTAAAAAGAAATCTCTATCAAATCCTGTGTATTTTATAGACATGTTACCAAATTGGTCTAAAGCTGCTACACAATACCTATTTACATCAAAATAATCAGTAGGAACAGAACCCTTTTTAGATACAACAAAATTCTTTGAAAGCATACTTTCTACTAAAGGCATTTCTTCAACTCCTTCATAAGCTCTTCTAACAAAATCTCTATCAAAATAAGTTGTCACAGGCTTTTGGATACATAAAATTACATATCCTCTAGAAATTTAAACTAACTTTCCAACCAAGCTTCTATTTGCATCTACAATTTCAACATCAACTAACTGACCTAATTCTAGTTTTCTATCATTTTGTATAATTATAGGTCTATATGCAAAATTCTTTGCAAGCCAAGTTCCTTTTTCATGATTATACTCATCAACAATCGCTTGTCCTTTCCATCCAACCCATTCTTTATTTTTCTCTAAAGCTATTCTAGTTACAATTTGCCAAAGCTTTTCACTTCTTTCTTTTAGAAGTTGACTAGGAAGTTGTTTCATTTTAGAAGCCCTTGTTCCAGGTCTTGATGCAAACTTGGAAACATTTACAAATTCAGGTCTACTTTTTTCAATAAGTTCTATGCTTTTTTGAAAGTCTTCATCACTCTCACCTGGAAATCCTACAATAATATCTGTAACTAAACTCATTTTTGGAAAATTCTTTCTAAATTCGTCTACAATATAAAAATAGTTTTCACTGTTGTGACCTCGTCTCATCTCTATAAGTATGTTATCGCTACCGCTTTGAACAGGCAAATGCAAAAATTTGAATACATTATGATGTTTATAAGCATCTATTAACTTTTGTGTAAATTTCTTTGTATGTAAAGGATTCATCATTCCTACTCTTATAAAATATCTTCCATCTATCTTAGAAGTAACGTCATTTATAAGATCTGCCATATCTGTACCAATATCAAATCCATAACAGCTGCAATCCTGACCTGTTAACCAGAATTCTTTACAGCCTTCCTGCCTAGCTGATTTTATCTGTTTTGTAATGTCCTCAATAGAATATGATTTCAAGTCTCCTTTAGCAAGCTTTGTGCTGCAAAAAGTACAATTAGAATTACATCCACTTTCTATAGGCACTATATCAATAATAGGATTTTTTCTTATTTTTGGTTGTAAGATTTTTATTTCAGTATTTTTCCCAGTTATTTCTATCTGCCTTCCTTCTAAAGTATTTTCAACAACTTCATTTATTTTTGATATATTATGTGTTCCAATTATACCAGCTTTTACAGCTAGTTTTCTTGCTAACATTGGATCAGCATCACTTATACAACCTGCAATAACTATTTTCTTTCCCAAACTATCCAATCTCTTCACATCAGCAACAATAGTATTTTCAGTAGATGATTTTACACTGCATGTATTAACTATGACTAAGTCTGCTTCTTTTTCATCTGAAAAAACATATCCTTTTTCCTTAAGCAAACCCTCCATTATCTCAGATTCTGCCTGATTATTGCTGCATCCATAAGTCTTGATATAAATCTTCTCCATAGAACTAATGGAAAAATTATAGATTTAAGCTTAGAAAATAAATTGAAACATGCTTTATCAAATAGGGTTAGCCTTCTCACTTATAGCAGCCTTAATGTCAGTAGTACTTTTCTATCTTGGATTAAAGAGCGAGAAAAAAGGCAAATGGTATCTAATATGGGCTGTCTTGTTCTTAGGAGCTTCTTTCGGAGGTCTTGAATGGGCTCTTTACCTGCTTGGAATTTCTATATTCAGTTTCTTCATATTTCCACTGATAGCATTCTTTGCTATATGGTTTGGATTCATAATATGGTCATTTGAGCGTATAGGAGAAAGAAAAATATGGATAGTGTTTTTAGCAATCTTAATTGTAATGATAATTATAGGAGTATATTGTCCTAATTGTGTTCAGTTCTCTTAATAAGAAGAAACAAATCTAGGAAAATATTTTAAATGTCTTATAATATCTCTTCTTTGATCTCGAGAAACATATCCTATATGGATTTTTACATCTCCAGAAGCATCTTGATCGAATCCATTATTAAATCCAACAAAAGAATATCTACTGTCATCTGCCCTAACACTACTTGAAGGAAATGCGACAAGTTTTTTATCGCCCATTCTCATAGAATACATTCCAGTCAATACAGGTATTGATATAACATTCATAATAATCAATCTAAAGACTTATATCTGCAAGTATATAAATTTAACTTTTTAGTTAAAATATGAAAAAGGCTTAATTAAGGGCTTTAATCCTTTTATGATCAATCTCATATCTATGAGACTAGCAGCTTTATTGAGTGGCGGAAAAGATTCTATGTATTCTATGTATAAATGCATGCAAGAAGGGCATGAAATTAGATATATAATTTCCTTTATTTCAGAAAATCCAGACAGCTATATGTTTCATACACCAAACATTGATCTTGTGAAAGAGCAAGCTAAATTACTAGGAATAAAGCATATAGAGATACCAACAAAAGGAGAGAAAGAAAAAGAATTGGATGATATTGAAGCAGCATTGAAGAGTATTGCAATAGAAATAGACGGAATAGTAACAGGCGCTACTGCATCTACTTATCAAAAATCTAGAATAGATGCTATCTGTGAAAGATTAGGGATAAAAAGTCTTGCGCCTCTTTGGCAATTACCTCCTGAAGAAACCCTTAGAAATATGATAAATGAAAAGTTTGAAATTTTCATAGTTACTGTGGCTGCGCCTCCTTTAGATCAAGAATGGGTAGGAAGAAAAGTTACGCATGAAGTAGTTGATGATCTTGTAAAACTAAACAAAAATCATGGAATACATATACTATTTGAAGGAGGAGAAGCAGAATCTTTTGTTACTGATTGTCCTATGTTTCCTAAAAAGATAAAAATAGTTGAATCTGAAAAAGTCTGGAACAATAAATTAAAGCATGGAATACTAAATATAAAGAAGATAAAATTAATTGAGAAATAGCTATTCAAAATAAAGTTCTTTTTCTAATCTATGCACAGGTCTTTCAGTAGTTATTCTATGCTTTCCTTGTGTTATATAATTAAAATCTTGGTGTTTATGAGGTGCCAAAGAATATACAAAACTCATTGCTCCTAGAGAAGTTGCTATAAGACCAGCTACAATAACTTTCTTCATTTTTGGTACTTGTCTTTTAAGTGCTGGTGGATAAGATGGCCTTTTGCACTCTTCTATTCCAGTAAGATCTCTGAAAGTATCTACAGCATATCCTATAGGAACTCCATTAAAAAATGCAATACAAGCCATTGGTATAGTAGTTTTACCTATTTGATACATATCTATTTCATGTCCATACATAGTTTGTGTAGCAGCATATATTGCTGGTGATAAAACTAATGTAGCAGCAGTAGTGTATAGAGCATCATGAACTGTCTGTGATTTTTCTGGCGAATCTGGAGAAACTCCAAACACATATCTGGATAAATCCCTGCCTCTAGCAAATACATATCCAAGACCTAAATAATTTAGATATGTAGAGAAAATTCTTGCTTCCATAGAAGATTGGACACTCATACCAGAAACTATCTCAACAGCAGCACAAACAGGATTTACCTCTGTCATTATTCCTGTAGTATCTATCACATGCTTTGTCAACCCTTCTTTTATTTTGCTGTAATTCATTTAATTTCATTGACAGCTATCTTTTTAACTTTATAACAATATTAGTTATTTGATCATTATGTTCAAACGATATCATAGTTATAGACCAAAGGATTTTATGAAATTTGATTATCTTAGAGTTGATTTTTCTTTTACAGAGCAAGAAGATGTTTATTATTCAGCTACTATAAGAGTTGAAGATTCTGAAGGAAATGAAAAATGGATTCCTATTAAAAAAGTTTCAGCTAACGAGCTTCCAGAAGGCGTTCTTGGAATGACTAATCATCTTGAGATATTTATCAGAAATGATTTAGATGCAATATGGACTAAAAAAGTTATTGAACACGAGAAAGCTCATATAAGACATCCAGATTTTTGCGAAGAAAGCATCAGAGAACTTACAAATACAAAAGAACCTTTAAAGTTTTATAGAAAATTTTGAATTATAGTGATTATTATGTACAAGTCTGAAAATAGGAAAATGGATAGTTATGATAGATTAGCTCTTATTGCTAGTGAGAATTCTGAACAAAGAGCTTATCATAAAGGAAATATGGTAAAAACATTTCATGCTCCTGGAAAGACATTCTATTTTATGGAAATATCTGATTGGTACATGCCTGATGGATTACTTGGATTTACTAAAGGAGAAAGAGATATTACTTTTAGAAAAACACCAGAAGGATATGGAGTTTCAAAGTCAGAAGTAAAGGTTCATGAAATGATGCATAATCGTTCTGATTGTAACCATGAAGGCAATACTCCACAACATGAATCTAAAACAAGAGAAAGAGTTAGATTAGGTGTATATCCTGTAAAAAGATATAGTTTTGAAATGTCTGTAGATTATGAAAAAGCTGCTTAGCCCATTCTAGACCCTTCTAACGCATGCTGACAAGTACAATCTTTTTCATCTAGGTTAAAAGCAACCTCTTTTATAATATTTTTAAGTTTCTCACTATTTTCTTTGAACGTCTTCATCACATCTTCAACTGTAACGCTCTCCACAGAGTTGTCTTCTTTAACACCAGTATCATAATCTGTTATCAAAGAAATATTTGCATAGCATATTTCTAACTCCCTAGCCAACAAAGCTTCAGGGTAAAGTGTCATATTTACTATATCCCAGTTTTGGTTTCTAAACAGATTACTCTCAGCTTTTGTAGAAAATCTAGGACCATTTATTACAACAGCAGTTCCTTTTTGATGAAATCTATGTTCTTGAGATTTTAGAGTTTTTATCAAATGATTTCTTATATGATTGCAAAAAGGATCAGCAAAAGAAAGATGTACAACACATTTTTCTACAGAACTACTATCACCATTATAAAAGGTGTCTTCTCTACCGCTGGTAAAATTAGCCAACTGATCAGGAACTAAAAAATCACCAGGTCTTATTTGAACTTTTAACGACCCTACTGCAGTAGCGCTTATTATCTGTTTTATGCCTAGTTGCTTTAGTGCATATATGCTTGCTTTGTAAGGAACTTTATGAGGCGGATATTTATGTCCTTCTCCATGTCTTGATATAAACGCAACTTTCTTTCCTTGGATTTCTCCAACAGCTATCTTAGAAGAAGGTCTTCCATAAGGTGTCATAACATCTAAATGCTTATGACCTTCAAGAAGTTCATAAAATCCAGATCCTCCGATTATTCCAATCATATTAAAACCCTTAATTTAAAATACAAATGAATTGAAACTTCATTTGATCATAACATAGAAAATGCAGAAACGCTTAAAAAGTAATTTTATGCAGCTTTTTTAAGTATAAAGCTTTTATCAAAATCCTCTGTATCGTAGTAAAATAGTAGATGAGCTTTGCCATCATCAGATATCAATCCTATTAAATAATTCCCTATATGTCTTCCATTGTCTAACATAGGAACTAAAACATTTCCTTCATTATAATCAAGAGGGTTTCATAAATATACTCTGCTATTCCTAGTTTCCTGTAACCTTTCTAATAAATCTGTAGGATAGTTGTCCCTTAAGATGTCTTGAGCCCTTCGTTATTTAATTATAGAGAAGATTGTTTAAAAAGACTTTTAATTAGCAAATTAAAAAGAATAAATAAGGAATTTCAAAAGGTAAAAAAGAAATTACCAAGCCTTCAACTCTGTCAGCTTTTTCTTTAGCCTCTTGACAGCGTCTTTTACAGCATCCAATGTTTTAGCACCTGCGCATACAGCTCTTCCAGATGAGAAAAGCAAAAATGCTACCTTAGGCTCATCTAATCTGTAAACCAATCCAGGAAACTGCTCAGGCTCATACTCAGAACCTTCTAACTTGAAAGCCAGTTGATCTAAATTAAGCTCTTTTCCTAGGTTAACTGCAACTACTATATTTTCAATTTTTATTTTTATAGAATCTTCATTTACTCTAATACCGATTTTCTTGATGTTTTTAACAGTTTTCTTTAGAGCAATCTTTGCAGCATTTGTGCTTCTTGCACCAACACATATAATTTTTCCAGACCTAAAAATTAATGTAGCTACCTTAGGCTCATCTAATCTGTAAACCAATCCAGGAAACTGCTCAGGCTCATATTCACTAGACTCTAAAACAGTAAGCAATTTATCCAAAGAAATTGTTTTTTTAATATCTGTAGAAGCTACTACATTTTCAATTTTTATATCCGCAACAGATTTTTTAATATCCGCAACCATTTTAAAAGCACCTCACGTTTCACTATTTAGTAAAGGAAAATAAATACTATTTAAACCAATATCATTTAAATAGTAAAAAGCTTTAAATACGATATTTGAGATAGTTTTTCCTAATTCTTTAGTAATCATTTCAAAGGAAATGTAAGTTAAAGTAAAATAAATATCCTAAAATACGTTATTGGATGTTATAGATTATGGAAAAATTCGAAAGGCTTCATAATTTTCTAAGAGAATATTATTATGCAGATATACAAAAACAGATGACAGAGGATATGCCTGCTCTTATAATAGACTTTTCTTTGTTTGATATGTTTGATCCTGTTTTAGCAGATGAGCTTTTGGAAAATCCAGAACCTTTAATAAAAGAGTTTACAGAAGCATTGAAAATGTTTGATAGCTCTATACAAAAAATGAATGTAAGGGTAAAAAACCTTCCTGAAAAAAGATATATTAGATTAAGAAATCTAAGAGCAGAACATATAGGTAAGCTATTGTGCACAGACGTTATAGTAAAGTCAGCAACAGAGATAAAGCCACAAATTTACGAAATAATATATTCTTGTCCAGAATGCTCTTTTAAAATTCCTGTTCCTCAAGAAGATTCAACATTTCTTCAAAAACCTTCTGTATGTAGCTGCGGATTTAGAGGAGAATTTGCTATTTTAGAAAGAAAAATGTACGACTTTCGTTGGTTAAGAGGTGTAGAGCCTTTTGAAATCACAACAGGAGAACAACCTACAGAGATAATGATTCTTGTCAAGGAAGATCTTACAACTCCAAAAATACAAAAGAAAACAGATCCAGGAGCTAGATTAAGAATTACAGGTATATTGAAAGAAGTTCCAAGGAGAATAAAAGGAAAAGTCACTACAATACTAAATACACATCTAGAAGTAAATCACATTGAGACATCTGGAAAAGAATTAGATGAAATAGAAATAACACCAGATGATGAAGCAAAGATATTGGAAATTGCAAGAGATCCAAATGTTTTTGACAGACTTAGGGCTTCTATTGCTCCTGGAATATATGGATTCAATGAAATCAAAGAATCTATTGTTCTACAACTTTTCGGAGGACAAAAACATATTTTACCAGATGGATCTAGAGTTAGAGGAAACATCCATATTTTATTAACTGGCGATCCTGGAACAGGAAAATCAATGTTATTGAAATTAGCATCTTCTATAGTTCCTAGAGGAAGATATGTTTCTGGGTCTGGAGTATCAGGTGTTGGTCTTACAGCCTCAGTAAGAAAAGACGAAGTTCTTGGAAGCTGGGTTTTAGAAGCAGGAGCTTTGATATTATGTAATAAAGGATTGATCGCAATAGATGAGTTTGACAAGATGAGCAAAGACGATCAAATAGCCATGCACGAGGCAACTTCAATAGAAACAGTTAGTATTGCAAAAGCAAGTATCATAGCTACATTACCTGCAGAAACAGCTGTTATAGCAGGAGCAAATCCCCGTCATGGAAGATTTGAGGCATACAAATCTATTCTAGAACAGGTTGATATTCCAGAAACCCTTTTGTCCAGATTCGATCTAAAGTTTGCACTAAAAGATATTCCAGACAAAGTTCATGACGAACAAATGGCAGAGCATATATTAACTTCAAGAATAGTGCCAGAAAGTATTGTTCCAGAAATAGATGTCGATCTGCTTAGAAAATATATAGCATATGCAAAAAGAATAGAAAATATAATGCTTACAAAGGAATCAGCAGACATGCTTAAGAATTTCTATGTTGAGATGAGAAATGCTTATCCAGATAGTGGTATAGTTAGTATAACCCTTCGTCAGTACGAAGCATTGTTAAGAATAGCAGAAGCTTGTGCAAAAGTCAGGCTTGATAATAAGGTTAGTCTTGACGATGCAAGAAGATCCATAAGATTAGTGAAGTTTTCACTTATGCAGTTAGGATACGACAGTGAAACCGGACGTATAGATATAGATAAGATAGAAAGTGGTATTACATCTTCAACTAGATCAAAACTTAGAATTATTCAAGATATTATATCAGATCTTCAAAAAGAAACAGGAAAAGAAGTAGCAGTATCTGATGTAGAAGCACAAGCACAAGAACAAGGAATAGAAGGCAATAGAGTTAGAGATGTTATAGATCGTCTAAAAAGAGAGGGATTGGTGTTCGAACCAAAGCCAGGTTATATTAAAAAGACTTAGGGTATTGAGTATTTTATTAAAAGGTGTGTATGATGATAGAAAAGAAAAGATTACCAGCAATAAAAACAAGGATTTCAGAAATAATTAATGGTAAATATATGAAAACAGAAGATTCTAGCTACGTATTAACAAAAAGAGCAGAAAAAGTTAGTAGAGTTAGAATTCTAGCCACTGTTGTTGACAAGTATATATCAAATAACAAAAAACTTTACAGTGTAACATTAGATGATGGTACAGATACAATAAGAGCAAAAATATTTGACTCTCTTGTACTAGATAAAATAAACATAGGAGACATTGTGGATGTTGTAGGAAGAATAAGAGACTACAACGAAGAGGTTTATTTGCTCATAGAAACAGTATGGAAGATAAATGACCCGAACTTTGAAATTCTTAGAGAATTGGAGATAAAAGAATTAGGAAAAACTATGGAAAGTAAGAAAAAGATGGTCCTTGAATACAAAAAACAGATTAGTGATCTTCAAGAGTTAAAGCATGTAATGAAAGAATTTGGAATAGATCCAGAAGAAGTCGAGGCAATAGTAGAATCAGAATCAATAATAGAACCTGAAAAAGAAGAGGAAATAGGTACAGATGATCAAAAAGATAAAATACTATCTTCTATAGAACTACTAGACAAAGGAGAAGGATGTACATATTCAGAGCTTATGGAAGCATCAGGCCTTCCTGAAAACATTTTGGATGTTGTAATAGAGGAACTTCTTAACGAAGGAGCATGTTTTGAACCAAAGCCAGGCAAGATTAAAAAGCTATGATTTCTAGTTAATGTATGATTAAATGTATTATATTCGATTGGGGAAATGTGATAAAGTTTTACGATAACGATAAGTTTCGTAATATTATATCAAGAAGATTTAATATTGATAAAGAACTCTTTAAACAAGTAGAGCTAAAACATAGATTAAAGAATGATTTTGGAAAAATAACTACAGAACAATATATAGAAGCCATAGAAAATGAACTTGGAATAGATAAAAAAGAGTATTCTAAGTTGTTGTTTTCTAAAAATTTCTCAAATATAAACAAAGATTTAATAAAAATTATAAAAAATTTAAAGAAAAATTACAAGATATTTGTTCTTTCTAATAATAATGAAAGTGCAAAGAAATCTATAACTTCTCATAAAATAGAGCATTTGTTCGATAAAATACTCTTTTCATATGAAGTAAAAATTAAGAAACCAGATCCAAGATTTTTTAGAAAACTATTGAAAGGAACAAAATTAAAGTTATTTGAATGCGTTTTTATAGATGACAGAGAAGATAACGTCATAGAAGCTATGAAATTAGGAATGAAAGGAATAATCTATACATCAAATAAAAAACTTCTAAAGGATCTAAAAGACTCTGGAATTAGTATTAAATAATTTATTAGTGTAAATCTTCTTGTGGTATTATGTCAAAATTAAGATCAATAGCAAGCTTTCTGAAGATGTTTGCAGCTGACCTAAAAGAAGAATGGGATCAGATGGAACATAAATTCATAAAAATTGTAATAGGAGGAACCATATTTATAGTTACAGGACTTTTCTGGCTTTATTTCTTCCAACATTCAAGTCCTTTCAAGCTTTCCTAATAGAAATAAGGAGAATATAGAATTCGACTGAATTTCTTCCAACATTCAAGTCCTTTCAAGCTTCCTACTTTTTATTATCTTTAGGTCTCTCAAGGTTTCAAAGATAGCCCATGACCACAATACAGCTTCAAAAGCCATTACTAACTTTTCTTGTTTTAGGAATATTTCACTATCCTTGATATAAGCTTTGATATTATCAACCATATATTCTTTTTTTTTGTCCAAAAGTTCAATATGGACGATTTCATCCTTCATTTTATTGAGCCATTTATCGGTCTCATGTCTTAATGTCTTTTCTAAATCATCCATTTTTATCCTACTCATCTGAAATATGTTTCAAATTTTAAAACACAATTATGTTTTCTAGACTTACACAAACTTCATTTTGAAGTATGTGTCAAGTATTCTTCTTCCTTGAAATTTATATTTCCAGGGAAAATTATCACAGCTGGTACATCTTGTATGTCTTTGTTTATTAAATTTTGTATAGAGTCGTATATTATTAATCTTTCCGTATTTCCTAGTTTTGCACATGCAATAATTTTAGTTGAGTTAGACAACACATTCTTTTTCATAACATCTTCTAGTTTCAACAAGTTATTTAACCCATCCTTTACTTTCATTCCTATATCTAAAAGTACAAGAGTATGATAGCCTATTTTTTTATTAGACTCAATAACCTCATAAGGCGATGAAGGTTCAAAACCCTTTTGAAATTTAGGAATAGTAGTACTTCTTCCAAATTTATACAGCTGTAATCCAGTCTCTGCAATAGCTGTGTATATAGATGGAGCATGAATAATGTCGTATTTTATATTATTTTGCTTAGCTAATGCAACTATTTCAAAATGTGTAGTAGCAGATAGAGGATCTCCAGGAACCAATAAAGCAATATCTGTATTCTTACCTTCTTTTATTAAAAATTCACTTTCAACTTTCTCTCTTTCTAGTATAATTATATCTTTTCCTATCATCTTCTCCAATTTTTTAATATCTCCTTGCCATATGTTTGTATAGAATTCTGCATATATTTTTTCACATAGTTTAAGCTTATCTATAGCTTTCAGCGTTAAATCACCTTCATCATTTAATCCAAGTCCAATAATATATATCATATAATTAATTCATGAAGTATATTTTAAAAGCTGACTGTAGAGGTTTATTTGCCTGAACATTTTGTTTCTTTTCGTCTCTATATTTTGATATCCATACAGGAATTAGAATAATCACCAAAACTATTATGCAAAATAAAAAGAAGTTTATTACATTATCTAAACTTGAAAATAAAGAAACAAAATCAATAGGACTATCTTTAGGAGAAAAGGATCTACCTATTTTTAACAAAAACCAAGTACCCACTCCAAGCAAAATCAAAGCTATTATTGCATTTCTTACATTTTTTGCAGCCATTATAAATCACTTTGCTTAATCAAGTATATTCTTCTGGTATTTTCTTGTGAGAGACTTTCTTATTATTTTTGCTCTATCCTTTCCTATTCCATCTACTTTTACTAATTCTTCTTCACTTGCCTTAAATATATTTTCTGGAGTCTTAAAATATTCTAGTAGCCGTCTAGCAAGAACAGTGCTTATTTTAGGTAATCCGCTTACAATATACTCTTGTCTTTGATTTTTTGTCAAAAGTCTTATTTTTTCTCGTATACGAACGCTTTTTTCTAACTCTGTCTGTTCTCTTTTTGCAATAGTATATAAAAAATTAGCTGTTTCTTTCTGATTCTTAGTCCAAATAATAGGTATGCAACTGTCTATAGAAATACTTGCCATAGCTCCGCATATTGCATTTGGATGAATATTTCTAGAGGAAAATATATCATCTTCTCCTTCTATTATTAGCAGAGGTTTTTTGTAAGATCTCTTTAGATTGCTTGCCTGTTTGAATAATCTACCATCAACAATACTTTGTAAAAAATCCTCTACAGTCTTTCGTTCTACAGCAACTCTCTCACTTAGAAGAAAGTCAGCTACACCTAATTGCTTCTGAATAACGTCTACACTTATTTTAGAGTCTGACTTATTTTTCAGTAAATCAGGAATTCTTGTTCCATTCTCTCTATGATCTGCATATATTACTATCTTATCCATCTGATTCACCTAGAATTTTCAACAAATCTTCTGGTTTTCTTGCAATAAAATCAGGATTGTGCTTCTTTAGTTCTTTTTCATTATGATATCCCCATGTAGCTACAATTATTCTTATTCCAACTTTTTTACAAACAGCTATGTCAGCTATAGTATCTCCAACATATACAGTCTGGGATTTGTTTAGTTTATGTTTTTTAAGAAAATTATCTATATTCTTTTCTTTTGTCTTTGCATTATCTTGTGTTAATATATCAGTAAATATTCCATTAAAGTTTTCATTATTTATCCAGCATTCTACAGTATCACTAAAGTTAGCTGTAACTAAAGATAGTATGTAGTTCTTCTTCATAGAAGTCAATAAAGTCTTTATACCAGGAAATGTTTTTGACATATGAATATTTTCCTTGTATATTCTTCTATATTCTGATGTATCTTTTAATTCTTCTTCTGTGTAACCTAAGTTAAGAAGCCTATCAAACATGTCACCATGATAAAGAGTTTTATAGAATTTTAATGATGTATTTACTTTTATTCCTCCATGCTTTGATAGTTTAAGAAAAATAAAATGATCTAGTTTAAAAGAATCTACAACAACTCCATTCCAGTCAAATATAATGGCCTTTATTTTACTATCCATTATTATCACTTTGTTCACTTTTCATCCTTTGAAGAATAGATTTCATCTTATTCTCTTTATGGTATCCAGACCAATAAAACGCTTCATCTCTAGTACCTTTAGTCATCATAACAAGTACTTTTCCTGCTTTAGTTCTTGCTGTACGGCCAGCTCTTTGGATCTTTCTTATCTCACTAGGTATAGGTTCATAAAATATTACAGTGTCTGTTTCAGCTATATCAAGACCCTCTTCACCTATTGAAGTGCATACAAGAATATTATAAAATCCTAGCTTGAATTCATTTAAAATTTCTATCTGTTCTTTTTGACTAAGACCTTTTCCAGCTTTCTTTGCCTGTCCAAAAAAACCAACAGGCTTTGCTTTTTCTACTTCTCTAAGCTCTTTTACTAATTTATTTATAGTATCTCTATATTGAGCAAATATTATGACTTTTCTCTCCCTATACATTTCATTTCTGATTATATCTTTAAGCTTCATTACTTTAGGATGTTCAATATTATATTCATCAAGTCTATGTGTAATCTCAATTGCTTTTTCAAACGCACTGGATTTTATCAATCTTTGCGCTGCTTTTGATTTCTCTTCTTGTAAAGAAGTTAAGTAATTTCTAAGAGCATATACTGTCTGGGTCTCTGCTAATATAAGAGCATGATCAATTTTCAAAATTTCTGCAATATAGGACATAGCAGCCAAACTTGACCCACTTTTACTCCTAGCCAACTGAGCTTGAAGTTTTAGAAGATCTACTTTGCTTATCTTTGAAAAATGTATTATTTTCCAGCTCATAAGCATTTCTATTATACTATTTCTATATCTTGATAGTTCTGAAGAAATATTTCTAAGCTCTTGTATAAGTTCAACATGAATAAAAGCCTGTGATTGTTTCTGTACATAAGGTCTTACATCCTCATCATCCCTGTCTTTTATCTCAACGTGTTCTATAAAAAGTTTCTTCTTAATTTCATCTATTTTTTGCTTATTTGATCCAGGAGAAGCTGTCAATGCCAATATCAGAGGATCTTTTGCCATTTTCATATATTGGTCAGCAACAAAAACATATGCATAGTTTCCTACAGATCTATGAGCTTCATCAACTATTAGTAGAGAAAATTCCTTGAAGTTTAACATACCATTTTTTAGATCATTCGCAACCGTTTGCGGAGTTGAAAATACTACATCTGCTTTATTATACAAAAGAGCTCTTGTACTAGGAGGATCAGTTCCAGTCACAGTTTTTAGTTCACTAGATCCAATCTTCATTATTTTCTCAAACGTATTTCTATGCTGATCTACCAATGGTTTAGTAGGCGCTAAAAACATTATCTTTTTTGTCATATCTTTTTGTAATCTATTTGCGCAGACTACAGCTGCTATACTAGTTTTGCCTAGTCCTGTAGGAATTACTACCAACGTATTTCTTAATACAGCTCTAGAAGCAATATCATCTTGGTATCTTCTCTTTTCTATAGTATTTGGATTTATCCATTTGTGTATAACATATTCTTTATTGATTGATGTTTGCATATGAATAAGATAGAAGTAAACTATTAAAAAATCTTTAGACACTAATCATAATGTTCAGCAGAGAAATGGTAGAAAAATATAGGGCTTATATAAAAAACATGAGTTCAGGAAGTGTTGCTTCTGTTATAGGAGGATTTGCAGGATCTTATATTTCAGATTTATTTTCAAGTTCTCCAGGAACAATAGCTACAACTTCTACTATATCACAGTATGCAGCATCAATTCCAACATTCTCAGTATTGCATGCTAGATACAATAGACATCTTTATACAGACGATCAAGGAAACTTCATGTGGAAGCCATTTTTAAAAGATGTTGGAAAATTAAATGCAGCTCTTCTTCCTTTAGATTATGTGTATGTGCCGATAAGAGCTTATGTAAACTATTGGTTTCAGTCAAAAGGATATGATCCTTATACTGCCTCTTTTTTCTCTGATCTTATATGTATTCCTCCATACGTTTTAGCATCAATTCCTGTAGCAAATGCGCTAAAGATAATAAGAAAACAAGACAAATAAACTATTTTTATACCAGCCAAGCATATTAATTATGTGATTCAATGAGTCTAGAAGGTATTAAAAAACTAGTTCTTGGAAAGATAAAGCCTTCTAAAAAAGAAGAACTTGCAGTAAATACAATAACACATAGAACAATGGATATCTTAGAAGATATGGGCCATGAAGCTGTTGTAGTAGGATCTACAGGAAAACACACATGGCTTAGTGGAGACTACGATATAGACATATTTATTCTTTTTCCAAAAGACATGCCTAGAGAAGAATTAGAAAAAAAAGGATTAACAATAGGAAAAGAAATTGCTAAAAGACTAAAAGGAAAATCCTTTGTGAAATACGCAGAACATCCGTATACTCAAATTCATACAAACAAGTTTGCTATAGATATAGTTCCTTGCTATAAAATAGAAAAAGGAGAAAAAATTATATCAGCTGTTGATAGATCGCCGTTGCATTTGAAATATGTTATAGAGAAGTTGTCTCCAGATCAACGGGATGAAGTACGCCTTTTGAAACAGTTTATGAAAGGTGTTGGAGTATACGGTTCTGATGTAAAACATTTAGGATTTTCTGGTTATGTATGTGAATTGCTTGTAATAAAATATGGTAGTTTTGAAAATGTTCTTAAAGAAATTGACAAATGGGCTGTCCCACAAATAGTTGATATGGACCAGCATTTTGTGAAATCACTTCAAGGAGCTTTGTTTATGTCTGATCCAATAGATCCTCAAAGAAATGTTAGTGCTGCAGTTAATTCAGAAAGCTTGATAAAACTTATATCTGACTCAAGAAAATTCCTACGAAAGCAAAGCGGAGATATATTTTTTGAGAAAATATATAAGCTCTCAGCTTCTCAAATTTCTTTGGTGAAGAAAAGAGAAACATACTTTTTAGCTTTAGAATCAAAAAGACCAGATGTTATAAATGATACTTTGTTTCCACAGCTTAGAAAAACTCTTTGCAGATTAGAAAATCTGCTTAAAGAAGATTTCTCAGTTTTACACTCTATAGAATACGCTGACAACAAAAGCACATTTTTAATATTTGAATTGGCTTCATCTTCATTACCTGCTATAAAACAAATGGTTGGACCTCCTATACAGTCTAAATTACATACATCTGAATTCTTATCAAAATATCGACAGGCAGATTTTGGTCCATATATAATAGAAAATAAATGGGTAGCAGAAGTAAAAAGAAAATATAGAAAACCAGAAGATCTAGTTAAAGATTTCTTAAACCAGCCTGAGGATAAACTAATAGAAAAAGGCATTCCTAAACACGTTGTTAGCGCTATAAAATCTTCTAAAATTCTTAGTGGCAAGTCTTTCTGGAAAATAACAAAGAACAAAACACTTTCAGATTTCTTAAGAAAAAAGTATTTTGAAGGAATAGAATTGTAATTTGTTACTACCCAAAGATAGCTTTAAATATGTTTCTAGCGTAGTAAATGAAGATACTATGGCATTAGAAACAGTTCAAATGATAAACGTTCCAAGAATTCAAGCTTATCCATTAGGAAGTGTTGAAGGTCTTAGAACTTCTAGACAATATGATTTTGAAGGATCTGTAGCAAGAGAAATGCCCCAGGATAGTCTTGGAAAAGAGTATAAAAATATTCATTCTCAATCAATAGTTCTGGCAGATCAAGCAGTTTTATGGAATACATATTTGCTTTCAAAACTTGGAAAAGTTAGCTTGCCTGAAGATTTTGGCGCAGCTCTTGAAACTATGTTTGAAAAAATAGGTTCCGGAAATATAACAAATGATGCTTGTGATTATGATAACGGTAAAAAAGGATTGAAAAAAACAAAAGAAACAGACAGATCTGTTAGATGGATCAAACAGCCAGAAAGATTTGAACTAGACAACGGTGTTTGGAAAGCAATAGGCGGAAAAGAAAAATATATTTTAGTTCCAGAATCGGGATATGTTGAATCAACATGTGATGGTTCATATAATTCAGAAACAGGAACACCATTTTCAACAGTTGATACAAGAGCAAAAGCAGAAAAAACATGGACAAGCAAAGGATTTGATCCAGAGTTTGCAAGATTAGCAGTATCATATTTCTTTTCAAGAGAAGAAAAACAAGGTACATCAGCTGTTGGCCGTTGGTACGGCAGTGGCGTTAGTGGTCCGTTCGGTGTCGGCGCGAGCGACGATCCTGGCGATGGCGACGATAGTATCGGTGCTTTGCCTTCAGGTAGGTTGTCGAGCGGAGCGAGACCGGTTTCTGAAAAGACCTATTTGGATGGTTTAGCAGAAGGAAAAAATCAAGCTTTTTCTGAAGTTCAGGCATTTTTGCAAAAAGTAAAAGAATAAAATCTTTCTAACCAAATATTTATTGATCTCTAATGAGATTGTCTCAGACAATATATTTCAATAAGTTAAAACTTATTGGAGCATCAATGTAGATATTTGATTGAATTTCATTCAATCAATACAGGTAGAATTTTATTCTACCATGTATGATCCAAGGATATATCTAGCGAATGTTTGAACTACATGCCTGATTATAGAGCTTTTTTAAAATTTTGGTAACTATTTAGCTCCTGAAAAAATTGCACATAATTCTTTCTCAAGTTGTTTACCTGGACTCAATCCATGATTATGCCATGTTGATGCAAGAGATCCTAAGATTTCGTGATGTTCTACGGATGCTTCAGAGCGCCA
>JACRAC010000001.1 GCA_016213555.1 Candidatus Aenigmatarchaeota archaeon
TGGCGCTCTGAAGCATCCGTAGAACATCACGAAATCTTAGGATCTCTTGCATCAACATGGCATAATCATGGATTGAGTCCAGGTAAACAACTTGAGAAAGAATTATGTGCAATTTTTTCAGGAGCTAAATAGTTACCAAAAATTTTTTGATACATTTTACAGAAGTGAATTTACCCCCCCCCCCCAGATAAAATTGTAAATGGGAAAAGTAAGTAATCATATTTATCATCTTGGATATTTTTTCAAAACATCTACAGCAGGCATTCCAGATCTTATATCTGCTAAAACATTATTTTCTCCTACTATAATACCGTCTTCATAAGTTTTTATAGGGTTTAAAACATTCGCAAACTGCTCCTTTCCAAGTTTATCAGCAGTTTGCTCATCAACCCACTGAAAACAACGAACACCAGCAAAGCCACTCCAGTCGTCAGGACACCAATAGGCATTGACAACACGAGGACCATAGTAGTTGATCCAATTGTCGACACGCCGGGAACCAGCTAAACCACTATTTCCTTGATCTCTTACTAAAACATAAGAAGCTTGTCTGTTATCTAAACCTATTTCTTGCAAAGATCTAGCTGATTCATCTTTGCTTCCTATTGCTATTGGAAGCCCTTGATTATAAGGAGAGCACACTCTATCCCATCCAGTTGCTTCCATCAATTTTTCTGCTGTAACTTCATGTTCTCCAAATTGTGACAAGAATTCTACAAATCTTTCAGCATCTTCTAAAGTATAGGCTTTCATAAAACCAGAACCAACTATCATTACTGGATGTATTTCAACACCAGCTTGCTTACCTTCAGCTGTTGCAATATATCTTCCAAGACCATTGTCATGAACAACTCCATAAGGTGTCCAAAGCCCCTGTTCATTAATTGCTATATTTTGAGGCCAATGAATTGCTCCAGTATGTTTTCTTCCATACAAAAAACCTGTTGCAGTTACAACATCCTCTGGCTCACCTCTTTGCATAGCACTAGTAAACGAATCATAAACCGCTGGAATATCATCTGCTCTGTGCTCCATAGAAAGTGTAACATTATTTCTCCTAGACATAGCATCTTTATACCGAATATTACCTTCAGTTATCTCTACAGAAACATCTGCATATCTTCCACTCAATGAATCTAGTATTTTTGCTGTTGCTTGAGCTGTTTGCATGATTATCAACTTTTATTATCCCAATAACGTATTTAAAGCTATTTTTAAGTAGTAATAAACTCCAAAATATACTTTTCTATATTTTTGTAAATTAAACTTATTAAAACAAACAGGACAATTCTTATCATAACTAATTTTAAATTAGCCATAGGAATTATTATGAAGATAGAAATTCTCGGAGCAGGCCGTGAAGTTGGAGGTAGCGGAATATCTATTATAGATAATAGTACAAACATAATCTTGGATTATGGATTAAAAGTCAATAGAAAAGGGCCATCAAGCAATCCGTTACATACACAAGATGTTTCAGCTATATTTCTTTCACATTCTCATTTAGATCATTGTGGATCTATTCCATTATTATACAAAAAGGAAGATCCTCCTTTATTTACAAACCAAATAACTCTTGATACAATAAATCTTCTAATAAAAGATTCATTCAAGATAGCAAAACGTGAGAAATATCCAATGTCTTTTGGAAAAAATGAAGTAAAAAAAATGAACAAGTTTTCAAAGTTATTGGAATACGAAGAGTCTGTTATAGTAGATGAGTTTACATGTAATATGTACGATGCAGGGCATATACCAGGTTCAGCAGGCATTTTATTAGAACATTCTTCTGGAAAAAAGATATTTTACACAGGAGATATAAAACTTGACGGGTCTCGCTTGCTAAATGGATGTAAACTTCCAAAAAAAGTAGATGTTCTTATAACAGAATGTACATATGGAGCAAAAAACCATCCAGGAAGAGAAAATGAAGAAAAAAAGATTTTAGAACAAATAGACGACGCTTTAGCGTTAAACGAAACTGTGTTAGTTCCTGTCTTCGCACTTGGACGTTCTCAAGAAGTTCTTTTAATATTAGAAAAATACGCGGATAAAATAGCCTTTGATGGTATGGCAAAAGCAGCAAGCGAGATAGTAATGCAATACGGACATTATCTAAAAGATCCAGAACGTTTAAAGAAAATATTAAATATAGTAAAATGGGTTGATTCTCCAGAAGAAAGGGACCTGATAATAAGACAATATCCAATAATTGTTGCTACAGCTGCAATGATGTCAGGAGGTCCTATGTTATATTATTTAAGGCAATTAAAAGACAAGCCAAGAACAAAAATTCTTTTCGTAGGATTTTTAGTAGAAGATACTCCAGGTAGAGTATTATTAGATACTGGATTTTTCAAAAAAGCAGAAGAAAAATATAAAGTTCATTGTGAAATTCATCAATATGATCTTTCATCACATGCAGGCAGAAATGAATTATTTGAAATAATCCGAAGAACAACCCCAAAAAAAGTGATTTGTGTTCACGGAGATGAATGTGAAACATTTGCAGCAGATGTTGCAAGAGAATTTAGCAATATAGAAGTTTATGCACCAAAAAACGGTGATGTAATAGATGTATAATTAGATATCATTTAGAGTACGCTGTTTTCTTAGATTTATAGCTAGATGGTTGAGAACTATAAACAACTTCTCCTTGGTATGAAATATTTCCACTATAACCTACCTGCAAAGATCCATAACCATTTTGTCCAGTCCCATAATTTGAAAAACTTCCACTATCTTTTATGATAAGATCTTTAAACTGTGTTCTAGTTCTGCTAACAGAAAACTGTACAAGAAGTTTTGTTTCAAGAGAGATATTTTTCAATCCAGACATTTCTCCTTGTATAAGTCTCATACCTTCATCTGTTATATCTTCAGGAGAAAACGCAATTGTAGCTATTTGAGCTCCCTTGCTCTTAACCATTCCCCAATTAATATCAAAAGCTAAAGTCCAGCTAAGGTCTGTTCTAGTCATATCAGTATTTTCATCTACAATAGCCTTATTAATTATACTTTTTGCAAGATTTGCGCCAACAAATTTTGCACCCTTTAAATCAGCTCTTTCAAAGCTAGACCATTCTATATCAGATCCTGAAAAATCACATCCATGAAGATTAGCATCCTTCCATCCAGTAAATCTTAGATTGCAATTAGAAAAACTAGCCTCTCTAAGATCCAGATTAGAAAAGTCGAACTCTTGAAAATCGTGATTACTAAAATCCCTTTCGCCTTTCTTATAGGCCTTCAAAAATTCTGCCAATCTTACTTTATTCAATTTATGTTTGAAATATATTTGTGGCATTTTAATCAATAATATTTAACATCTAAAACATATAAATGTATACTAGTATATATACTTTCAAGTATATATTAATTATAAATACCATAAAAATTATAAGAGTTATAGAATAGTTATGAAAGATAAAACAACCATATCAATTAACAGAGAAACAAAAGAATTACTAAATAAGATAGGAAATAAGGGACAGAAATACGAAGATATTGTAAAACAGTTATGTGAATTCTACCTAAATAAGACAAAAAATGACAATAAAAAGGTGTAGTTGCTTTCCTATTTATGATACAAATATCAGGAGATTATTTAGAAGGTGGTGGCAGTATAGTAAGAGTTGCAACAGCTCTTTCAGCGTATACTGGAAAATCTTGTAAAATCAATAACATTAGGGCAAATAGACCAAGACCAGGATTGTTAACACAGCACCTAGAAGGAATTCAAGCTCTTTCAGAATTATGTAATGGAAAACTTATTGGTGCTGAACTAGGTAGCACTGAAATAGAATTTCATCCAGGAAACAAATTAGAAGAAAAGATAAAAATAACTATACCTACAGCTGGTTCTATAGCGCTAGCTTTACAACCAATTCTCATAGCATCTACAAAATCCAAACACGAAATAACTATTCAAGTAAATGGTGGAGCAACAAATGGAAAATTTGCTGCTTCTGTAAATTTTCTAACACACGTTCTTCTTCCATTATTAAATAAGATGAACTATAAAGTAGAAATTGAAATTAAAAAATATGGATATTATCCAAAAGGCGGTGGTTTTGTAAATATGAAAATTAGTTCATCAAAAATCAAAGAAATAATAATAACGGAAAGAGGAGAAATAAAAGTAATAAAAGGTGTATCTCACGCTTCAAGAGAACTAGAAAAAGTCAAAGTATCAGAACGCCAAAAAGAAGCTGCTGAAAGTTTAATCAAAGAAAAATTAGGAATAAGCGCAGAAATAGAAGTAAAATATGTAGATAGTTCTTGCGTAGGGTCTGCTATAGATCTTTATGTGAAAACAGATAATAGTTATCTAGGAGCTAATAGTTTAGGAGAATTGGGGAAAAAAGCTGAGAAAGTAGGAAAAGAAGCTGCTGAAAGTTTAATAGAAGCTTTACAAGATAAATCTGCTGTAGATGAGTATGTAGAAGATCAGTTACTTCCGTTCATAGCTGTTGCAAGTACTGAAACCGGAAAAGAAAGTAAAATATCAGTACCAAAATTAACTACTCATACAAAAACAAATATATGGGTTATAGAGAAGTTTTTACCAGTAAAATTTGACATAAAAGGTAAAATAATTTCTTGTAGAAAGTTTTGAAACATTTATTTGGAATAAAAGAGAATACTATTAATGAAATACATATTATCTTTAGTATTATTTTTGTTGCTAGTAACATCTGTAAATGCATTAACCATAAATGAAGTAATGCCTAGAGGAGATGAATGGGTAGAATTATACAACCAAGAAGGATATATAGATTTAGGAAAATGGAACATATCTGATAATTATTCAACAGATCAAATAACTTGCTACAACATACCTAATTGTAATTTAACAACAAACGCAACATATTTTTTGATAATAGGGAGATCTACAAACATATCAAGAATATCTAATGCATCAATAACATATTTCTATGTAGATGACTCTGCGATTGGAAATGGATTAAACGACAATGGTGATGTTGTATTTATAAGCAATTCTTCGTCATCAGACAACTTTTCTTACAGTTCATCAAGCTTCAATAACTCATGGTCTTATAATGGCACTTGGAATCTATGTATTCCTACACCAGGTTATAAAAATTCATGCAGTCAAGAAACATCTACACATGAAGAAAACTTATCTTTACATAATTCATCAGATATGAATAATACAAATACTACAAACTCTATAGAAAATAATACAGTGTTTTATAACAACTCGGATTGTGACTTTTATCCAGAGATAACTTCAACCCAAGTATATGAAACAAATTATATAGATTACAAGATTATTGCAAAAAATAAACTCTGTAGTGTAGATAGAGATTTTTCATTTTTATACTGGATTGAAGATCTTAATGGAAAAATAGTAAAAGACGTCGTAAATACATCTTCCTCAATAGATTGTTCAAAAACGTTCTCGAGATCATGGACAGCGCCGGAAGAAGGTCTCCAAGCATACATAATAAAAGTAAACATGTCTGTAGTATGCGATACTAACATATCAAATAACTACATTGAGAAAATTATAGTGATAAAGGGCCGAAAAGAAGTAAAAGAAACAAGAAGTTTCATAGAAGTAGAGGAATTTAATAAAAATATTTCTTGGAATTCTAATATAGTTATACCATTAAACATATACAAAGGTGATACTTCAAAATATACTATTAGACTATATACAAAAGAAAATATTGCTAACGATATTAAAATACATACAAGAGAAAAGTTTTCAAATATTTCATTGGAAGTATTCTTAACTCCAAAAGATCCGTGTAAAAATAATTTAATAGATGGTAATTATACATTGATTATAGAAGGTCTTGATAAAAAGTTAGAAATACCTTTTTCTATAAAAGAAGCAAATTGTACAAATAATATTATTAAAAATAAATTACAGATATTTGAAGCACCAGAAATAGTTTACATAGGAGACCCATTCAATTCAACATTGACTATAAACAACAGTGAAAACTACAGTTTGAATATAACAGCTTACTCTTATGTATATGATGGGAGTAAACTTCTTTCAAAAGGATTTAGTAATAAATGGTTAAAGACTTTGGATGCTAATAAGAAAATATTTGAAATAACAGCGAATTCAACAAAAATAATAACATTTGAGAATAAAATAGATGATGCAGAAGAAGGAATATATAAGATAAAAGTTAGAATAAATAAAAATAGTAAAGAAGATGATATAATATCAGAAATACAGCTAGTTAAAAGAAATTTCACAAATATAACAATAGAGTCTTCTAACACAACTAAAAACAAGATAACAGGTAAGGTTATAGACAATGGCAAAGGTGTAAAAGAGAAAAATATACTAGATTCTTTAAAGGATTGGCTTTCCTCTATTTTTAAGGTGAAAAAAGATGCAGATAACTGGTTATAAGTGGAAGAGCAACGGATCTTGGAGCCCTAGTCTAATAACATATGATAATGGGAAAACAGAATTTCATCCACTATTTGACAAATATATAAAAATAAAAGTAGGTGAAAAGGGTTGTGTTGGATATTTTACAGGAAGTAAGAAAACGCAATGTCCTAATTCTAAAATATTGGTAAAAGGTACTATTTGTGATTCTTGCAAAGAGCTTGACCAATACTACAAATGTATAGAATGTACAGGTATTTGTATAAATGAAAAAAACAGAGATAACTGCAAAGAATCTGTATTCTATATGTATTTCACAACATTCAATTCTCTACTAAAGGTGGGAATATCACAAGAACACAGATTTTTTGAGCGTATGATAGAACAAGGAGCAGAGTTAGGAGTGAAGTTTTCAAAAATAAAAGATGGTAAAGAGGTTAGAATAATAGAGCAAAAAATTAAGAAGCTGTTAATTTGTGAAGATAGGGTTTATGGTGATATAAAGGAAAGAAATATTTTTGGGGATCCAAATAATGTAATTATAAAAGTAAAAGACGCTTTGAAGACATTAAAAGAAAACAACTACACCATGATAAACACAGAGATATATGATTTTAGAAAATACTATAGACTTAATAAAGTAAAAAAAGAGCCTAGAAGTGTTACAATAGACACTGGTACCACAGTAGAAGGTAAGGTAATAGCTGCAAAAGGTAATATCATAATACTTGAAAAAGATGGTGAATTTTATACAGCAAACTCTCATAAACTTAATTCAAGAAATGTAATAGAATTTTCAATAAAGGGTATAGAAGATGCAAAAATACATAACACTTATTAAAGGTAAAGGATACGACTCTAACATCTACATATTAGACAACGAAATAATAGTAGATACTGGAACAGGAGAAAATTTTAATGAAATTAAAAAAATGATAGAAAATTCTTGTGACATTTCAAAAATAAAAAGTATAATAAATACACACTGTCATTTTGATCACGTAGGAGGGAACTTATATTTCATAAACTGGTTAAAAACTGGAGTAATGATGCATGAAAAAGATGCTTATGCCGTAGAGAATAGTACAGATGCTACAGTAGCCAATATATTTGAAAGAAAACTAAGACCGATAAAAGTTAGTAGATTCTTGAAAGATAACGAGAGAGTAAAAACAGAGCATCTATCGTTAAAAATATTGCATACTCCAGGGCATACAGAGGGCTCAATATGTATTTACGAAGAAAATAGTAAAGTTTTAATAACAGGAGACACTCTATTTGAAAATACTTGTGGTAGATATGATTTTCCTACAGGAGATAAAGATAAGTTAATAAAAACTCTTTATAGAATTCTAAAATTAAACCCTATATGTATCCTACCAGGGCATGGAAATAAAAAATCAAAAGATATAGATATTTTGATAAGAAGTATACTAGAAAGAATAGAAAATCAATGAAATTAAGAGAAAATAGATATTAAAATCTTTCAGGCTATTTATAATTATGAAGCGTGAAAAAGAATATGATTTTTATTGGGAGCAGCCTAAAAAGAAAAGAAAGATAAGATTTGAAGAGATTATCCAACCTATAGAAATATCATTCAACATACCTATGTTTGAATCTGATATCCCTGTAGAGATGTATGAAAGAGATGAAGAACTAATTATAGTGGCAAAAGTTCCTGGATTTAGAAAAAAAGAGATTAGTTTTAAAATAACAAATAATTCAGTTGAAATATTAGCAAAAAAGAGCGAAGAAAAGGTAGATAACAAAAGTAATGTATATTCTAAGAGTTTTTACTCAAAAACATTTCAGAAAAAAGTTTCTCTACCATATGAAATAGATAGTCATAAAACATACTCTATTATAGAGGATGGAGAAATTAAGATAATTGCATCAAAAACAGATTATAAAAAGAAAAAGAAAATAAAGATGTAAAGTCTATATTGTAAATACTATAGTTTTTTCTATTCCAGCATATGTATGGTCATTGTTGTTCATTGTTATTCTTAGTGTATGGGTTCCACTTGTAAGGTTATTAAACGTATAGCTATTTGATGTAACAAGAACATACGTTCCGTTGTCTAAAAATAGGTGGAAATGACCCTTATTAGATTCAAGAGTGTTTTTTGGAGGTACTATTTCAAAATTTGTTATAATAAACTTCACAGTAGCTGATTTTGAATATCCGTCAGTATTCAAAACTGTTGTAAAGTCAGGAATGTTAAATAGATAAGTTCTTTCAAATCCTGATTCAGTATGATCATTATAATTAGATGTTATTCTTACACTATGTTGTCCTGAAGTAAGATTATAAAAGGTATAATTTTTAGCTGCAACCATTATGTAGCTTCCGTTGTCTAAGAATAGGTGGAAATGACCTTGTTTGTCGTCATTATTATCAGACGGTTGAACAACATCAAAATTCTTTGGAAGTAATTTTATAGTAACATCAACACCAACGTTATCCCAATTATTTGGGGTAAGTATTTCAAAATCTCTTGTATTAGATACTTTAGAATCTGTATCACCTAAAACTGTGAACATTATACTTCTTTCTATTCCAGTAGGAGAATGATCGTTATTATGCAATTCTATTCTAATTATATGAACCCCTGTACTAAGGTTAGTAAATGCATAAGTATTTTCGGAAACTATTACATAACTTGAATTATCTATGAATAGATGATAATGCCCCTCACCAACTACATTTTTACCAGTTGGTTGAATTAGTTTTATATTTTCAGAAGAAAATTTTAAAGTGACATTGCTAGCAACATTTTCCCAATTAGCAGGTGAGGCTATGGTAAAATTGGCTGGTTGGTTTTTCTTAAATTCTTCCTGTCCAATACATCCAGCAACTAAAACAATAGATATTAACAGAAAAATAGGTAAAACATATTTGAAATTCATTTAAACCCCTAACTATAATCGATTATTACCACACATGCTTTTATTGAGCTGTAAAGTTAGCGACACCTATTAGGCGGGTAAAAACCAAATCGGGCACCGACAACTTTAAAAACTTCGGGTTCCTAATTTCTTTTATGAAGATTATGAAAGCATTTGACAAGAAGGTAGGAGATACAGAATACTACAAATATAGAGTTAATTTGCCTAAAAAGATAGTAGAAGATTCTAACTTATTGGGAAAGGAAGTTAAAGTTAGATTAGATAAAGGAAAAATAATCATCGAAAAAGAGTAACATTTCTATGCTAAATTAAGCATCTTTCGTTCTGATTCGATCCAAATAATTCGTGCATTCCCATTTATCTATTCGGGCACCGAAAGGCATATAAACTTCGGGTGCCGAATATATAGTATGCCTAAAGAAATAAGATGTATACATTGCAAGAGCACAAACATCTACAAGAAAGGCTATAGGAAAACGTTGCATCGTGGGAAGATACAGAAATATTACTGCAAAGATTGTACAAAATTCTTTACTTATGACGACGGTTTTTACAGAATGAGAAACAGGCCAGAAATAATAACGATGTCAATCGATATGTACATTTCTAACCTTTCAAGTAGGAAAATGAGAAACCAGCTGAAAAGACATTTTGACCATAAGATAAGTCACGTTTCCATATTGGACTGGGTTAGAAGGTATACACTGAAAGTTCACAAATTCATAGAAAATCAAGGCTATAATCTGGGATCGAGTTTCTACGCAGATGAAACTATGATCGATTGTGAAGGTAGGAAAGACAGATTTTGGTGCTGTCTTGACTGGGATACAAGACTCATTACAGGAGTTCATTATAGCTTAGCTGCCAATCCTATTGAAGCACAGGAATTTCTAAAGAAAGCTATAGCCAAAGGAAAACCAAAATACATTCAAACTGATGCTGGGATGTTTTATCCAAGAGCATTCAGGAAAATGTTTTACTCAAACAAATTTGGTGGTCCAACAGTAGAACATAGAATACAGAATTATCAGACAACACGAATTCATAATTATAGGATTGAAACTGTATTCATGAAAATCAAAGACAGGGTTCTTGACTTCAGAGGATTAAAGGCATTATGGTCCGCTCCAATTCTCATGAATGCAATAGTCATACAGCACAACTTCGTGGAAGCTCACACGACTATAAATGAAATTCCTTCCGAAAAGGCAGGAGTTAATTTAGGATTGGGAGAGAATAGATGGCTGGATTTAATTAGGTTAAGCAGTAAATATGTTATATCTCAAAACAAATAACCTACTCCAAAGAACATATTCCTCACTTCATGAGAATATTGTTATCCAAAAGTCAAAATTTTATCCGATTCTTCTACTATTTTCATCACGTCTTCCATTGCAGAAACAGGACACATGCCAATTTCTTTCTCCCTTATTTTCAAGCAAGTCCCACAAGCAAGAATAACACCATTGTTCTTCAGGAATTTCTTGATAGAACCATCTAGCAGAGGAAATCTATCATCTTTCACATTTTCAATTTCAACACCCTTGCCGAGCAGAAATACTTTTACAGAATGTTTACTTTTGAGTGCTTCATTACCGAACCTAAAGCAGTTCCAACAGGTTTCTGCGTCGTTCGTGTTTAATATTACGCCTATTTTCATGTTCATCTTGCCTTATCAACAATTTCTTTAACATCTTTCTCGACTTCTTCAGCTTCCTTTTTGCTTACTTCAAGAAAGAATTGAGAAATCATTGTGGGTTTCATCCCTACTATCCTAACTTGGTTATCTTCTTCCAAAACATTAATCTTACAGGGCATACAAAGCGAAATTAACCTATTTTTATTCAAAAATTGATTAGCATATTTACCTGAACAAATCTCAATAATTTTTAATGGCTTTTGCTCAAAGCCTTTTACAGCTAATCTTTCCTTTACGTCATAAATTTGAAACAAAGCCCAGCCTTTTTGCTCTACTGCTTTCAATACTGAAACAACAGCTTCGTCAAAGCTTTTTTCTGTTTTCACAATATATGCAAAGTCATCAACATTCATTTTCTTCCGCCTTTTTTTCTCATATTTTCCCATAATTTTACAATCCATAGATAAACCAATACTATCAAACCAATCAGCAAGATTACGTAAAGAATATTAAGAAAATTCCAATATCCAAAATACCCCCAATTCCCCATCATTCCTGAACCCATCATATTCATCATATTTTGAGGCATTGGTGCGTCAGGTTCGCAATTACTCATTCGCTTGCCCATCGCGATGTGCATTTGTTCTTCTCCCCGTTCTCCCATCATTGATTTCATCATTTCATTCATGGCAATGTGCCTTGAAGTATCTCCAATAGATTGACCCATAAAATATTCGCCAATTTTATCAAAATCTGCATCATTGAGTTGCGAACAGAAAACTGTTTTGTTGTTTAGATTGTCCAAAAACATTTTGCCTTCTTGTTCTTCTTGCTGCTGGCTTTGTATAGTAGCATTATCTGGAGATGAACCTGAGAAACCCATCATCATAGACCCCGAACCTATCATGCCTCCTGAACCGCTCGTTCCACCCTCACTAATTGCACTAACTAAACTCAGATTCAACAACAAAACCAGAGCTATAATCAATAATATATTTTTCATTCTAACACCTCATAACTCTTAACAATTTTTCCGTTTTTCTTTAACCTTTCAGTTAAAACTTCTCTGATTATATCAAACGCTTTGACGATCTTTGGATTTGTAAGTTTGTAATAGATGTTTTTGCCTTTCCTGTTCGATGTAACAGTGCCCTTAGACTTCATGATTGACAAATGCTGGGAAATATTTGCTTGGCTTAATTTCGTTATTTCTATCAATTCTGTTACTGATAATTCTTTATCTCTCAAGAGGTTCAATATTTCTAATCTCGTAGGATTTGAAAATACTTTGCACATTTCAGCATGGATTTTATACAATTCTTTCATAATTCTATATTAGAATATTCTAATATTTAAATATCTTTTGGTTTACTTCCTTTTTCCCAAAATCTCTTATTAGCCCTAATTTAGGTGACGTTTACTTAACAGCTCAGCTTTTATAGTTAATCAAATAGCAATCAAGATTCTATTAAAGATAGAACTTTTTCTAACATTTTTCTCATTTTTTCATTCGTTTTAGCTTCTAGATTAAGTCTAACTAAAGATCCCTGACCAGTCTTGGATTCTGTATTAGATGGTCTCAGATTCATCCACCAATCATCATATTCAATACTGATACCATCCAAATAATAAATATTTTCAGCATCTGAAAATTCTTCTTTTATTTTTTTTAGAAGAATATCCTTATCTTTAACTCTAAAATTTATCTCACCAGAATGGTGGTATTTTTTCAGAGGAGCTATGTAGTCTGATACTTTCCCTGAAGACTTTGAAAATTCTTCTAAAAGTTTTAATAAAACAATACAAGGCATCTCAAACATTCCATACTCTTTCTTGACAAAAAAGTGTCCAGAAGACTCTCCTGCAAAAACAGCTCCTTCCTTCATAGCAACATCCTTTATCAAAGTATGACCTATTCTAGTCATTATAGGTATTCCTTCATACTCTTCAATCATATCCTTTGTTACCCTACCAGGTCTTGCATCATAGCATATTTTAGAACCAGGAAATTCCTTAAGATAAATTTTAGACAAAACACCCCTAATTATAGAAGGTTCTATTGTTTTACCTAAATCGTCTATGAAAAATATTCTATCACCGTCTCCATCAAAAGCTATTCCAAAATCAGCTTTTTCTCTCAATACAGCTTTCTTAACATCCTCCAAGTTTTCTTCTTTCAAAGGGTCAGCTTCATGATTAGGAAAAGTTCCATCTAACGCAAAATTCATCTTAACAAGTTTGCAAGGCAGTTTTTGAAACAGTTTTTCCATATATAAGGCAGCCATAGCATTTGCTGGGTCAACAACTATTTTAAATTTTTTAATTTCATCAAAGTTAAATTCTCTTACATAAGACTCAATTTCTCTGTCTAGAACATCTGTTCTTTTTTCTACCCTTCCAACTTCTAAAGAAGTTGGAAATTTATTTTCTAAGACATTTTTCTCAAGATCTTTCATTCCTGAAAATTCTCCGATAGGAATGGCTCCTTTTCTGACAAGTTTCATACCATTGTATTCTTTTGGATTATGAGAAGCAGAAATTTGAATACCCCCGTCGTAGTTAAAAAATGCAACAGCATAGTAGAACGTTGGTGTTGATACAAGACCTATATCAACCACATCAACTCCTTGAGAAATTATACCTGATATGAGATGTTTTTTTAAAGAATCTGAGCTTAAACGCATATCGTTTCCTACAACTACCTTCAAAGACTTTCCTAGATTTTCATGCCTTAACATTTCTGCAAAAGCTCTTCCAGTCCTAAATACAATATCCTCATCTATTTCAACTGGATAAATTCCTCTAATATCGTAAGATTTGAATATACTCATTTAACCACACTTGCTTTTTACTAGATTTAGAAATTCTTGATGATTATTAACTCTAATTCCCTTCCAATTTTGGTTCCATGTATCATTCCAACAAATAGGTGTAGAATTGCCAGCTGTTTCTATAAAATTCAGGTGTTCTTCGCAATCATCTAAGAAGAAATCTCCTACATAATATTCCTTATCTATTGTAAACAATATATCATGAAACTGTATTCCCTTGTTCTCAAGCCATCTTATGCTCAATTCTTTTATCTTTTCATTTGGCTGGAAAGATACTATAGTAACGTGAGCGATTTTATTCAACTGTAGCATCATATGATAAGCTCCCTGTATAAGATTTGCATTCAAGAAGATTTCTTCAGCAGCATCTTCTCTGAAAAATTTATAAACTTCTTCTCCTATTGGAAAATATCCACCAAGCCAATAATTTGTCCATTGTTCAGAAGGTACGATTTGATGAGTAGGATATTTTTGTTTGTAAACATTGAATAAGCTTTTCTTAAAATCCCTCAATACACAATCTAAATCAACACCAACTCTAAGTTTCATTTAGAAACACCTTTCCACTTCTTTAGAGCTATTTCATAGCGTTCAGGTGTACCAATATCAAACCATTGACCCCCAAACATATATCCATAGAGCCTGCCCATTTTAGCTATTTTAGGAAAAACATCTTTCTCAAACATTGCAAAACCTTTAGGTATCATTTTCATGACCTCTGGAGAAATAATATAAAATCCTGCATTTATCAGATTAGAAGGCTCTTCTCCTTTCTTAGGTTTTTCAACAAAGTCTAAAATCTTATTGCCATCAAGCTTAGCAACACCATAAGCGCTTGGATCACTTACAGTAGTAAGCGCTATAGTAACCAAAGCATTGTTTTCCCTGTGTATTTTATACATCTCTTCTATGTTAATGTCTTTTAGTTCATCCCCGTTTGATACTATGAAATCACTGTCAATATCACTTACAAGTCTTAAAAATCCTGCAGTTCCTAAAGGCTCATCCTCCTCAACATATTTTATACTAAATCCTAATTTTGATCCATCTCCAAATCTTTCTTTAACTCTATCCTTTAGATATCCTACAGAAAGATATATTTCCATTATCTGGTATTTCTTAAATAAATCCAATATATGAGATATTATGGGTTTTCCATGAACAGGTATCAAGGCTTTCGGAATTTCATATGTAATGGGTCTAAATCTAGTACCTTTGCCACCACATAGTATTATTGCCTTACTTAGCTTAGGGCCCAAAGATTTCATCAGAAGCATTTCTATTGCATGACTTCTATTTTTGATGGTTGTGCCATCAACAACCTTATCTACCTTATCCAAAATGTCCTTATCAATAGTTAGACTTATTCGCTCAATATCTCTAGACATAGTATCTAATAAAGTATTACATCGTAATACTTTAAAGCTTATCTAACACAAATTTTGGTATAGGTACCCCAACTTTTTTAATAGTCCTTAACTCGTTTTTTGTAATAACTTTTGTATAAAGAACAAAAACTGAATAAAAAACAACTCCTATTAAGAAAGATGCAATAGTATTGATTATAGGATCTATACTCAATAGATTTTTAATCAAAATCATTATAAGTAGCATAAATCCCCCTCCCAAAAGAGATTTGGTCGCATTCTTTTCAAAAGACTTTATAATTATGGCTTTCTTCAAAAACAAATAAGACGCAATGAATGCTATTAAGAATGATAAGGCTGTTGTAATTGCTACTCCTACTATACCTAAAAACTGCACCAATAAAATAGCTCCTATTAAATTAAATATAGCAGAACCGATAACAATTTTTGTGCCGATTTTTGGCTGTCCTATGCTTGTTAGAATTATAGTACATACAGACCACAAAACCAAAGGTATAGCAGCAAGAGAAAGTATCTGAAGTGTTAAAGAAGCTGGTAGATAGGTTGAACCAAATAAAAATATAATAATATAATCTGAGAACAAAAACATTGTTGTAGCTATCGGTATTATAAGGACTAAAGTAAATTTCAATGATATAGAAACTGTTTTTGATATTAGCTTATTTTCTGCTTTAGCACTCATCTCAGATATCACAGGAAAAAGAACTGTAACAACAGGAGTTGAAATTATCCATAAAATCTGTGATGTAGGAAGAGCTACTTGATAATAAGCTACATCTGTCAGAGTTTTGAAATACGTTAAAACCATAGTATCTGTATAGCTAAGAAGAAATCCCCCTATAAACCCTATAAAAACTGGTAATGAAAACGAGAGTCCTTTCTTGATAAGGGGTTTGTCTATAGACGTCTTCAAATTTGAAAATTTTGGAAACGATTTTAAGAACATGAAAAATGTTACTACAGCCATAACAACCGCTGCTATAACATATCCCAAAACAGCACCTAAAAGAGTCAAACTCACTAGAAAATATATAGAGCCTAATGTTATTGTCATACTTAATGGTTGAATAACCGAATAGTATGTTATTTTATTAAATCCTTGTAAAGCTGATTGGAAAATAGAAAGAAATGCATTTAATAAAAATGTTATAGAGAGCAGCTGTATTGCTATGGTAGCATCTATACTATGGAAGTATGCTAGAGCTATATAATCAGAAAAATACAATATAGGAATAACAATAATAAGTGACACTATTATTTGAAATATAATAACAAATATGATGAAAGACTTTATTTTATCAAATTGTTTTCTAAAAAAGAATTCAGGTATAAATTTTACAATAGTATGATTAAGACCCAGATCTCTAAACAGTCCAAAAAACCCAAAAAATATCAGAACTGCATACAATAATCCAAACTGTTCTAAAGTTAAATTACGAGATAAGAAAAGCCTTAAAACATAACCTAGAACAGTAGCTACAACAACAGATATAAAAATTAGTAAACTTCCTTTAACGACCTTAGAACTATAAGTATTTTCAGAACTCATTTTGAGATAAATACTATTTAGGAATTTAAAGATTTGTAACTATTTAGCTCCTGAAAAAATTGCACATAATTCTTTCTCAAGTTGTTTACCTGGACTCAATCCATGATTATGCCATGTTGATGCAAGAGATCCTAAGATTTCGTGATGTTCTACGGATGCTTCAGAGCGCCAA
>JACRAC010000012.1 GCA_016213555.1 Candidatus Aenigmatarchaeota archaeon
AAATCAAAGAAACCGAACGAAACGTCAGCTTTATCAATTATTGCTACACTACCTAATGAGAATGTTACATTTTTCATGAAATCACCAATTCCATGATATGTAGCATTCTCTTATATTCATCTAAGTGGCGAAGTCAGGTTTTCAACTCATTATATTTAAGTTTCTTTAAAACTTGTAATAATTATGAGATTATTCCTGACATCTTCTGGATTAAGAAAAGAGTATGAAAAGGATTTTCTAAAGTTACTGAACAAACCTGCTAAGGAAACTAAAGTGGCTTTTATTCCAACTGCTGCTGATCCTGAAAAAGACAAATCATTTGTCCAGAAAAGTATAAATGAACTGAGAAAAGTCGGCATAACACAAATAGAAGAAGTTGATTTGAAAATTGAGAATGAAAAGAGTCTAAAAGAAAAGCTTTCTAAAGTTGATGTGATATATGTAAATGGGGGTAATACTTTTTACCTGTTAAACTGGGTTAGAAAAAGCGGATTTGATAAGCTGCTTCCAAAGCTTCTGAAAAAAGGAAAGATATATTTTGGTACTAGTGCAGGGAGTTATATTGCATGTCCTACTATTGAAATGGCTAATTGGAAATGTCAGGACAGTAATAGAATTGAGATGCAAGATTTTTCTGCATTAAATCTGGTACCATTTCTTATAACTGCACATTACACTGAAGACTATAGAAAAATCTTAAAAAAGGAGGCAAAGAAAACAAAATATACTGTCATTGCATTGAATGATTTACAAGCTATTGTCTTCATAGATGCTAAATATGAAATAGTTGGAAAAGATCCAAAACTTTTATTTAATAGATAAATAACTAATGATATTTATGAAGACTATAAAACAAGTTATAAAATTCAAAGCAAGTCCTGAAGAAGTCTATAGTGCTTTAATGAGCTCAAAGAAACATTCTGCTTTTACTGGCTCTGCTGCAAAAATAAGTAATAAAGTAGGTGGAAAATTTTCTGCATATGAAGGAGGACTTTATGGAAAAAATCTAAAATTGGTAAAAAATAAAGAGATAGTACAAGAGTGGAGGTGTGTTATGGATCATTGGCCTAAAGATCATTTTTCTAAAGTTAGTTTTGTGATAAAAAAGACTAAAAGTGGAAGTCAATTAATATTTACTCATACACAAGTACCAGATAAATCATATGCAAGCATAAAACAAGGATGGACTGATTATTATTGGAATCCTATGAAGAAGTTCTTAGAAAACTAATCTTAAAAATAAAACAAAATGATTCATATTTTTTAAATATTTCCTAGACATCCATAAATCTCTGGCTCTCTGATTTTGATGCAGGCTGTGGATTTCCTGAAACAATGTAAGGCGATTTTACGCCTGTTACAATGCTTATTACTTGGATTTTTCCACTCATTTCAGGCATTACTCTAGCTCCCCACATGACAGTTGCACCTGGGTCCATATGTCTTGAGACAGTTTCGCCTATTTCGCTAACTTCTTCAAGTTTCATGTCATCTCCTCCAATTACTTGGACAAGAGCTCCTGTTGCTCCTGTATAATCTACGTCTAACAATGGATGTGCTAGAGATCTAGAAACTGCTTCTCTTGCTCTATCTGAACTGTCAGATTCGCCTATACCTATGGTTGCAACTCCACCTGCTTTCATTATTGCTTTGATATCTGCATAATCTAAGTTAACTAAAGATGGTGTAGATATTGTTTCTGTTATTCCTTTAATCATTGTAGCTACAAGACCGTCTGCTACTGCAAAAGCTTCTTTTAGCGGACGTTTACCAGCAACTTCTAGCAAACGTTGATTCTCAATAACAATTACAGTATCGCATGCTGCTTTTAGTCTAGTAAGACCATCTTCTGCTTTTGATATTCTTGCACCTTCGATCTTAAGCGGAAGAGTTACACAAGCTATTACAATAGCTCCCATTGCTTTTGCTATAGAAGCAACAACAGGCGCAGAACCAGTACCTGTTCCTCCACCCATTCCAGCTGTGATAAATAAAAGATCACATCCTCTAAGAACAGCTTCTAAATCTTTTTTAGATTCTTCTGCTGCTTTTTTTCCAATATCTGGATACCCTCCTGCTCCAAGACCTTTTGTTAACAAACGGCCTATAAGAATTTTTTTCTGAGCATTTGTTGACTGCAAATGACGAGCATCTGTGTTTATAGCTACTGTAGTAGCTCCTATAATACCTAGATCTCCCAAACGATTGACTGTATTAGATCCTCCGCCACCACAACCAACTACTACTATTCTTGGTTCAGTTGCTTTGAAATCATCTACTTTTTGTTCTTCCATAATAAAACACCTTTTCTAAGAAGAGAAAAAACCGCTTGATGCCTTCGGCATCTTTTCGTTTATCTCTTCTACAGTATACATCTCTTTTATTGTCTTTTCAGACTATAATAGAAAGTCATATTATAATTCCGCAGTCGATATATATAGATTGCTGTAATTTCGCAGTTATTAAATACAAAATATATTGTTTATATAATTTGGTTCAGAATCTGTATTATGAAAATTACGGTCTGCGGAAGCGTAAAGTTTGCATCAAAACTTGTTGAAACATATAGAAAACTAGAAGAATTAGGACATGAGCCAATGATGCATAAGCTTATGTTTGGCATTGCAGATGGTAGTGCTAAAGACGTAATTGAAGGTATATCGAAAAATCATGCAGAAACAAAAAGAAAGCATAATTTTATCAGATGGTGGTATGATTGTATAAAGAGCGGAGATGCAATACTTGTATGTAATTTTGACAAAAATGGAATTCAAAATTATATAGGAGGAAACACTTTGATTGAGATAGGATTTGCACATGTAAATAACAAGAAAGTTTTTTTACTAAATCCTATTCCAGATATTTCTTATAGAGACGAGATAGAAGCTATGACAGACGTTATAATAGATGGAGATCTTTCAAAAATAAAATAGAACTAAGCTTCTTGTTTTAATTCTTTTTGCTCTGATTGAGGAAATAACGGAATTGATGGATAATATTTTTCATATATTTGTTGGTCAGGAACATTTGTTGGCTGAGTTACTGAAACTGGCTGGTTTTTATGCATTGTATCTATGGCAGACTTTAGTTCTTCTACACTCTTTGTTAAAGATGGAAGAATTTGTCTAAACGCTTTCTCAAGACCATTTACTTTTGATTCTATGCTATCTAATCGTTCTTCATATTCTCTAGGAAGCTCAAAAACAGCTTTTGTCTGTGATTTTTCTTCAAATGATTTTATCTTATCTTCAAGACTATCAACTATATCGTTCAATGTGCTTAACTGCTTACTGTATTTTTCAAACTTTTCATATGTTATATTTTCTATAAGATCTTCCATAGCTATCTCAGGAGAAAGTTCTTGTTGATTATTTTCTGGAAACATTTCTTCAGGTCTTTCTAACTTAGGCCATGAAAGTCCTGTATCTTGGGATTGTATAGGTGGTTGTTGGAAAGCAGGAGGGTAATTTTGTTGTGGATATTGTTGAGGTTGTTGATATGACTGGGAAGATGAATCAATACCTTCTTTCATTGCAGTCATCATTGCTGATTCTATTTCAGAGAAAGAATACCCTTCTGTTTTTAGTTGCTTTACTATTTCTTTTTCTCCTATACCCATTCTTGACATGACCTTTACTTTATCTACAGGAGGCTGTTTTACCATTTCTTGACCTTTATTTCCAAACATACAAAAACCACTAATATTTCTTAGTTTATGTACTATTTATTTGTTTTTTGTGAAAAGATCTATTGTCTTTCTTATCTCTTCTGGAACTCCTTTTATACAATCGAATGCAAGAACTTCTTTCTTGTCAACCCATCTATAATCTGTAAAGTCTTTAGATATTACTACGTTACCTGATTTATACTTGGCTGCAAATTTTAACATTACAACAGGTATGCCATCTGGACGAATAAATGCTACACTATTAATATAATAGAGCTTTTCCTCAATCTCTATACTAGCTTCTTCCATAACCTCTCTTCTAAGCAAAGCTTCTACTGCATTCTCATAGTCAAGCACATCACCATTAATTCTAGTTGGCTTGTTTACAGGAAGCATAGACCATTCAAACTTTCCTCCTGGTACGCAGTATTTTCCTGGATGGACTTTTTCAAAATCAGATCTCTTAAGAATAAGACATCTACCATCATTTCTATAAATAATAACATTTGACACAAAATAGAATAATTTATCTTTCTTAGCATTATCTAAAGAAATTCTGTTTGCTGGCATTATTTCAATTATATTGTATTCTTTAATTTTTTAGCATTTTACTTAATAAGCTAAGCTTCTATCTCTTCTTTGATCAGACCTGGTCTTAATATACCAAGAGCTGTTTCTATTTCCTTTATCTCAGATTTTCTAGCAAATTTCTCACTTTGTTTAGTAAGTTTTTCCGCAGTCATTTTTAACCTAACTATTTCATCGCTTAAGCCTGTTATATTATCAGACATTTCTTTGAATTTCTGATCATTTTTTTTATTTCTTTCAATATCCAACTCTTCGATAACAGAAAATCTTTCTTCTAGCGTAACCAAACGTTGTTCTAAGTCACGTAAACGTTTTGTTCCATCTTCTGTACGCCTGGTAAGTTCTTGTATTACAAAAGTGAATTTATGGTCTTGAACTGGCATAATATCAACTCTTCTACTATTGGAATAAGAATAATTGTATATCTTAATATAAATCTATTGCTGACTAGGTCTTCTAAGAACTATACTCCATTCATCAGAAGGGTTTTCTATATGTTCTAGAATCTTTTGGGCAACAAATATAGGATCCATAAAAGTGTCTTTCATCCTTTCTGGCTTTGATCTGAATAATTTGGTTTTCATACCTCCTGGAGAAAATACAGAGACATTTACACTAGTTCCTTGTAGTTCTGTTTTCAAACATCCTGTAAATCCTATTAATGCAAACTTAGAAGAACCATATGCAATATGGCTTGACTTATAGTCTATGCCTGCTGTTGAGCCTATGTTTAAAATATGTCCTGATTTTTGTTTTTTCATAATTTTCACTGCAGCTTGGGAAAGATAAATAGGACCAAAAATATTTGTTTCAAACATATCTCTTATATCTTGCTCGGTAATATCTTCTATAGGAGCCATTTTCCAAATACCAGCATTATTTATCAATATATCTATACGATCAAACGCATCTATTGCTGACTGTATAAATTTTTCACAGTCTACCTTTTTTCTAACATCCATCTCTATTCCTATAGCAGAAGTATCTTTTCTTATATCACTAACAAGCTTTTCCAATAATTCTTTATTCCTACCACCTAGAACAAGTTTGTAACCCTTTTTAGCAAAAAGTCTTGAAATAGCTTCTCCAAGACCGCTGTAAGCTCCTGTTATTGCAACTACCTTTGTCATAATTATAATAGAAGTAAAAATTGTTTAAAGCTTTATTCTTCTTTTATTGTCATGTTTTCTAGAAGCATGATTTGAGAAAATAGCTATCCATAAAGAAGTATAGATAGCAAGGGTAAAGATTACTATGAATATTATACTTGCAAATATTTCTGATCCTGGAACTTGATAAGTAAGAGCTAACTGAGCTAATACAGCTGACGCAAGTCCTCTTGGAGCCATTCCATACGCTATTTTTTTCTCAAAGCTTCCTGTATCCATTTTTATTATAGATATTCTAACTGCAATAAATCTGGCAATTATTATTACTGCTGCTATTCCAAGACCGTACAACAAATATGTTATATTTATTATTGCAACAAGACCTAAAAATACAAAGAAAAATGCACGAATGAAAAACGTTATTTCTGCCTGGATTTTCTTTAGATGATCTGATACAGAATATTCCTTCTTAAACCTAAGCATTTTTGAGAATACTTTTCCATTTCCTAATACAATTCCAAAGAATAATGCGGCTATTGCTCCAGATCCGCCTGTAAACTCTGCTGCAGCAAATACCAAGAATAAAACACCCAGTGTAACCATGTAGTCAAAGGGCTTGTTTTTTATTTTATCAAGAACAAAGAGCCATAGTATACCTGAAAATAATCCTACTACAATGCCTATAGAAAATGCACTTACAATACTCTGAATAGGAGATCCGAATAAGCCATGGATAGGTACCATTAATCCTATCAACGCCATTGAGACTATTATTGTTATAGGATCTGTCAATATAGACTCCAAAGAAAGTAAAGTTTTCATGTCATCTTTTACTCTAATTCCACCAATAATACCGACTACTGTTGTGGAACATGTTCCTCCCAATATAGCTCCTAAAAGAAGCCCTTGCAACAAGGAGAAATTCATAAAATATAATGTAAATAATGCAACTGCTGTTGTAGTCAGTACAAACCCTAAAACTGCCAATACTACACTTCTTGAAACATTTTTTATTAACTTGAAAAAATCTATATTCAATCCTGAATCAAATAATATTATGAATAACGCTATCGATGCCATTATTGCTGACATAGCTATAAATGGATCTCTAGGAATCAAATTAAAATATGCTATAACCAAACCGAATATTATAAGCCATATGACATCTGGTATTTTTGTCTTACTAAATATATGATTTCCTATATAACCTAAAAGAACTGTAACACCTATTAAGACAACTAGTGTCCATGCATCTATCATAACTCTACTTTTTAAGAACCATATATATACTTTACCAAAAGGTTAATAGATCAGTTTTTTGAAAAAACAGCCAAATACATTGCTCCTAGATCTCCGGATTGCTGAAGCTTATCAAAAAACAGTTTTATTTTTTCTGAGATAGAAAAATCCTCAAATCGCCCCCAATAAGGTCTTTGATAGACAAAAATTCCTTGAAAATCTACTAAAGACAATCCAAAAGATTTCATATATTCCACTAAGTCTTTTTTTGTAAAAAGTCTAAAACTAAGATTATGTTTATCTATACTAACCTTTTTGAATTTCATATGATTTTCTATTTTCATATTCTTCTTTTCAAAAAAAGATGGTCCTTTTTTGTCCCAAATGCTTGCGACAGAAATTATCAATAATCCGTTATTTTTCATTACTCTCTGAATTTCAGAAACTTCTTTATCTCCTAGAAGATTAAGTGTTGAAAACATACAAAGAACTGTATCAAATGATTTGTCTTGAAAAGGTAGCTTTTCTGCAGAAGCTTGTTGTACAGAAATTGAGGAGATATTATTGGTGTCAAATACTGGTAAATTAGAAGAATCTATCATTTGTCTTGATTTGTCTATTCCTATAGCTGAAATATTTTTATATTTTAGAGTTTTAAGAAATTTCAAATGGTATCCTGTTCCACATCCAATATCTAAGACTTTTCCAGAGGCATATTTTTTTAATACTCTTTTTTCAAACGTTCTCAGATGTATTGTAGATGGACTGTCATGTCTGTTGTCATAATATTTTGCTCTATTGTCGTACAAACTCATAATTCAATAGATAGAAATAGAGATTAATAATCAATTATCAGCTAAGAAATCTTTTTTAGAAAGGATAATACATTCTTCTCCAAATCATTCAAAGTGCCTTGATTTACTATTGCATGATCTGCCAAAGCTATTGGACCTCCTGACTTCAAATTTTCTAATAAAGAAATATCTCTAAATACACACTCTTCCAAAGTAAGCACGCGTTCTTTTAGTTTCATAAGTCTTTCATGTCTGGTTTCTGGGGATGAAAATATGAAAAGCATGGTAAGCTCTGGATATTTCTTTCTTATTAGCAAAAATTCTTCAAGACTATATAGTCCATCTATAACAACTTTTTGTGACTTATCTGCAGCTTTTTTTATCTTTGGAAGGCTCATTTTAGCATAAGCATCCATACCATATTCCACACGCAGGCTTTCTCTTATGAATCTCTCATTTTCTTCTGTAAGCGCCATAGATCTTTTCTTCAATTCTTGATCTGTAATATCTCCAAATCTAACCCGTATAAAACCTTTTTTTTCAAGAATTTTAGAAACAGAAGTTTTTCCAGCACCTGGCATCCCAACTACAGCTATTATCGTTTATACCACCTATTCTCAGAAGTTAATATTGGGATACTAATTTATAAACCTTTTTTTCTAGCTTTAATTTATTAATTAACAATTATCTATATGACAATAAAAGATCTGTTGAAAAATAAGTTGAGCCAAAAACAGCTGGAAAATGTTCCTTCAGCGTTTGAAATAATAGGAAATAAGGAAAAGGCTATTGCAGTTATAGAAATTCCAGATTCTTTAAAAAATAGGAAGAAAATTATATCACAAGCAATACTAGAAAAACATAAAAATATCAAATCTGTTCTAGAAAAAAAGTCTGCAAGGAAAGGAGTTTTCAGAATAAGATCCTATAGAATACTTTCTGGAGATAAAGATACAGAGGTTATTCATAAGGAAAGTGGCTGTTTTTTTAAATTAGATCCTAGGAAAACATATTTTTCATCAAGAGAAGGGACTGAAAGACTAAGGCTATCTGAAAATTTAAAAAACAATGAAAATGTTATGGTATTCTTTGCAGGTATAGGAGCATTTCCAATAATACTGAAGAAAGTAAATAAGACTATTCATGTAAGTGGGATAGAAATAAATCCAAAAGCTGTCAAATACTTTGAATATAATTGCAAACTAAATAAAGTAGATTCTCATATATTCAAGGGAGATGTAAGAAAAATAGTATATAAGAAAAAAATGGAGAAAAAATATGACAGAATTGTTATGCCTCTTCCAGAGAGTTCTTTTGAGTTCTTAAAAGAAGCTTTTTACTGCCTGAAAAATGGAGGAACCTGCAGTTTATATTGTTTTTCAAAAGAAGAAGATCTAAAAGATATTTTTAATAGAATAAGGACAGAAGCTGGTAAAGATTCTAAGAATATAGAAATTCTAAGAACCCAAAAAGTACTTCCCTATGGTCCTAATATTTACAAATATCGAATAGATTTTAAGGTGATTTAATTAAAAAAGTTATTGCTCTTATAGGATTTATTGGATCTGGTAAAGGAATTGTGGCAGATTATCTTAATGAAAAATACGCCTATAAAATATTCAAAATGGGAGCAGAAGGCATAATAGGAGATGTTACTAAAAAAGATGGTCTAGAACTAACAAGAAAAAATCTCCAAGATGTTGGTAGAAAATACAGAGAGATAAATGGAATGGATTACTTTGCAAAAATTATATCAAAAGAAATTAAAAAATCTGTATGCGATAGAGCTGTAATAAATGAGATAAGAGAGAAGGAAGATATAACAACTCCTAAAAGAATTTTTGGCAAAGATTTTCTAGTAATTTTTATAGACGCTTCTCCTGAAATAAGATTCAGAAGACTTGTTAAAAGAAACTTAAAAAGAGATCCAAAAACTATTGAAGAATTCAAAGCTTATGAGAAAAGAGAATTTCAGATGTTTTGGAAAAGAAGTCTTGGATTAGAAGACTGTAAGATAAATAACAACGGTACAATAGCTAAATTGAAAACAAGTATAGACAAGGTCTTGAAAGAAAATGGGTTTTCTTAAATAATCTATATGTTTTGCTTGGACCTAAATTTCAAAAATCTCTTTATACTTGGTTTGTTTTTATATTCCTTTTCTTTAAGCCAAATGCTCATAGCTTCTTCTAAAGCATCTCCCATCTTCATCTTCTCTTGAACAGCTCTTGACTTAAACTTTGTGAAAGTTTCGTCATCAACGTCTCTTATGGTAAGAAGTTTTTTTGTCATAAGTTATACTTGTATGACAAGGGTATTTAAATTTATCAATGTTGTATGACAAGTAATACTAAAAATTCTCTTTATAAATGCATAAAATTAAACAATTAGAAAGGTATTAATATGTATCATTTATATAATTATAAATTCTAGTGAGGAAAAGTGATTTGATTGAATAGAAAAATAAATGATTTTACATGGAAAATAGCTGGAGTTGCTGGCGACGGTATTCTTAGTGCAGGCTTACATATGTTTGCAAAAACAGCTCTTAGATCTGGATTATATGTTTTCTCAAACGCAGAATACCCATCTCTAATAAGAGGTGGACACAACCATTTAGATGTAAGAGTTAATGAAAAAGAAGTGCATTCTCACTCTAAATTTGTGGATCTTCTTGTTGCATTAAATCAAGATTCTATAGATTACCATATTCATAAAATATCTGAAAACGGAGGAATTGTATATGATTTAGATCAACCTAAAATAGACATGGAATATGTAAAGAAAAAACATATTAATCTTTACTATATACCTCTTCTAAAATTGGCAACTGAGTGTGGTGGCAAGATAATGAGAAATACTGTAGCAATTGGTGCTTCTTTTGGATTATTAGATTTTGATGTTGATATTCTAGATAGTGTTATAAAAGATACTTTTGGTAAAAAAGGTGAAGTAGTTGTTGAAAATAATATAAAAGCTGCTAGAGCTGGTTATGATTATGCAAAGGAACATTTTTCAACATTTGGATTTAAACTAGAAAAAAGAGTTAGAAAAAATACTGTATTCTTATCTGGGAATGAAGCAATAACAGCAGGTGCTATAAAAGCTGGGTGTAAGTTTTATTCAGCGTATCCAATGACACCTGCGTCGTCTATATTAAGTAGTATGGCTTCTCAAGAGAAAAATTATAATATTGTTGTAAAACATACTGAGGACGAGATATCTGCAATCAACATGGCTATAGGAGCGTCATATGCAGGAGTAAGATCTATGACTGGAACTTCTGGAGGAGGGTTTGCATTAATGGTTGAAGGATTTGGACTAGCAAGCATAACAGAGACGCCGTTAGTTGTTGTAGAGGCTCAAAGACCTGGTCCAGGTACTGGTATGGCAACACATACAGGACAAGCTGATTTGAGATTTATAATGCATGCATCTACAGATGAAGCTCCAAGAATAATAATTGCTCCAGGAGATATTGATGAATGTTTTTACGAAACTATACATGCATTTAATTTAGCTGATAAATATCAAATGGCTGTGGTTATACTTACTGATAAATATTTAGGAGAGAGTTATATGACTACTCACGAATTCAATCAAAGTTTAGTTAAAATTGATAGAGGTAAGCTTCTTACAGATGAACAAGCTTTGAAAGAAAATGATTATAGAAGATATAAGGTAACTGCAGATGGTGTCTCATCTAGAACAGTACCTGGACAAAAGAATGGACAGCATGTTGCATCTAGCTATGAACATGATGAGTATGGATTTGAAAGAGAAGAAGAGATTATAAGAATGGCTATGCATGATAAGAGATTTAGAAAACTAGACCAAGTTAAATTAGAATTAAAAGAGCCTGAATTGGTAGGAGAGAAAAATGCTGATATTACTATAATTGGGTGGGGATCTACAAAAGGTCCTGTATTTGAAGCTATAAAACTTCTGAAAGAAAAAGGACTGAAAGCAAATTATTTACAAATAAAGTATCTAATACCTTTCCATACTGAAAAAATAACTAAAATCATGAAAGAAGCTAAACTAACCGTATGCATAGAAGGAAATAAACTAGGTCAACTTGCTGGAGTAATAAAGGAGCAAAATGGAATGGATGTTAATTATAAAATACTGAAATATGATGGAAGGCCATTTGCTCCAGAAGACATTGCAAAAATAGTTGAAAGTATTTTACAGCATAAAGCAGAAAAGATAATAGTTTTAAATGGTTATCAAGAAGCTCATAAGACAAGCGATCTAAAAGATATCAAGAATATAAATTTCAGCAAGATGATAACTCCGCAAAACTAACGGTGAATAAGTATGGATAAAACACGATCAGCTTTAAGATTCAAACAAGTTTCAACTCAGGAATTGCCAAATTGGTGTGGTGGATGTGGAGATTTTAATATATTATTTGCTTTGAAAGGAGCTGTTGCTGAATTGGATATACCATTGGAAAATGTTGTTTTGGTTTCTGGTATTGGATGTGGTTCAAAAACTCCACATTTTATAAAGACTTATGGGTTTGAAGGACTTCATGGAAGGATTTTACCAGTAGCAACTGGGGTAAAACTTGCTAACAAAGATCTTACTGTTATTGCTATTGGAGGAGATGGAGATGGTTATGGAATAGGTGCAGGTCATTTGTTCCATACTCTTAGAAGAAACTTTGATATGACTTATATTGTTCAAAATAATGCTGTTTATGGATTGACAAAAGGACAAACATCTCCTACAAGCGAGAAGGGATTTAAATCAAACTCTACTCCTTCAGGTGCGCTGGAAGATGCAACAAATCCAATGGTCTTGGGTATTACAACAGGAGCTACATATGTTGCTAGAGGGTATGCATATGACGTAGATCATTTGAAAAAACTTATTATTGGAGCTGTTGAACATAAAGGGTTTTCACTATTAGATGTTTTTCAACCATGCACAACATATAACAAGATACAAACTGTTGCGTGGTATAAGCAACATTTGAAGAAATTAGAAGATGATACTTCTTTTGATAGTAAAAACAAACAAGAGGCTTTGAAGAGAGCTATGCAATGGGGAGAAACTATATGGTATGGAAAATTTTATCAAGAAAGAAAATCTACATATGAAGAAGGGCTTCCTCAGATTGCTAAAGCTTCTTTGTTAAATCAAATGAGAGAAAACCAAAATATAGATATATCTCCTTTAATGAACAAATTCAAGTAGATTCCAAATAGAAAGTTTTATTTACTAAGAGTTTCTAAATATTTAACATGTTAGAATTTTCATGGAAAAACGTTGCTGCAACTGCTACGTTACATTTAGGAGCACATTATGCAGCTTTTTCTGAAGCAGCTAATAGTGCATTAGCTCCCTATGTTTCAGCTGAAATTCTTCCAGTTGCTCTACTTGGTGCTACTGCTGTTCATTTAGGATATGAAGCTAACAGATCTTTCAATGACTATCTAAGGTCTCAAGGGCTTCTAGAATAAGCTTAAATTCTTTGCTACTAGTAAAGAGTTATAAGATGATTAAAATGGAGGCTTTGAAAAGATATGGAGGTGCTTTGGCAATAGCTGCTGTACCATCTGCAACTGGTGGCGGTCTTAGCTATCTGCTTCACAATGTATTCCAAGGATCTCATGTATATATGAATCAAAGTGCTAATTTTATGGGAGATGCAACTTTGATAGCTGGAATTGGTATAGGAGTAATAGGAGGAGTTGCTCATGCGATAAGCTATAGAAGCAGAACTCAGCAAACTCAAAATGCTCCTCAAGCAGGAAATCCTCCACAAGTACCAGCACAAGGAGGTCAGGGAAATCAAGATATACATATTCACTTTCATAATCATCCTTAAGTTTTTGAAAATCAAAGGTTTCTAAATGAATGAATTTTTAACAGTATATACCTGACTTCGCCACTTAGATGAATATAAGAGAATGCTACATATCATGGAATTGGTGATTTCATGAAAAATGTAACATTCTCATTAGGTAGTGTAGCAATAATTGATAAAGCTGACGTTTCGTTCGGTTTCTTTGA
>JACRAC010000003.1 GCA_016213555.1 Candidatus Aenigmatarchaeota archaeon
GCTAATGAATATGCAAATTCACTAATATTTCCAAAATATCTAACTGGTGTAAAAGCTATATCAGAAAGAGGAGGAATAGTAATACCTACCGATTATTTTGATGCACATATAAGAGATGAAGGTGAAGATTATAGAAAATTCCTAGAAATAATGGAGTTGCTTTTGGCACAAGAAGATGAACATAAGATCCAAATTGTCCTAGGTGCAGCTGAATTGCTTAATGCAAGAAAAACATTATACGACGTTTGGCAAAGAGAACTTATAATTTAATCTTCTCTTGCCAAAACCATTGCATCATTTTTTAGTAAAGCTGCCTTGTCAGTCTTTTCCCAATAAAACTCTGGCTCATTACGACCAAAATGTCCATAAGCAGCTGTTTTTCTGTAAATAGGTCTTTGAAGTTTTAGCTCGTCAATGATGTCTTTTGGTTTCATTTTAAAATGCTTCCTCACAAGTTCAGAAATCTTGTCATCAGGTATTTTTCCAGTTCCATAAGTATTTATGTAAACTGAAACAGGCTCTGCTACTCCAATAGCATAAGCAAGCTGAACCTCACATGATTCAGCTAAACCAGCTGCAACTACATTTTTAGCAACATATCTTGCCATATAAGCAGCACTCCTGTCAACTTTTGAAGGGTCTTTTCCACTAAATGCTCCTCCTCCATGAGAAGCATATCCTCCATAAGTATCTACTATAATCTTCCTTCCAGTCAATCCAGTGTCTCCAGGTGGTCCACCAATAACGAATTTTCCTGTTGGATTTATGTAATACTTTGTGTTCGCATCAATCCACTTAGCACAAATAGGATTGATTATTTTAGTTATAACAATATCTCTTATTTCATCATAAGAAACATTAGGATCGTGTTGTGTAGATATGACAATTGTATCAACTCTTTTTGGTCTTCCATCTTCATACTCCATAGTCACCTGAGATTTTCCATCAGGTCTTAACCACTTTATATCTCCTTTTTTTCTTGCTTCAGCAAGCTTAGCAGTTAGCTTATGTGCAAGCAATATAGGCAAGGGCATTAATTCTTCTGTCTCATCACAAGCATATCCAAACATTAGTCCTTGGTCTCCAGCACCTTGCTCTTTATGTAAACCTTCTCCTTCGCTCACACCTTGAGAAATATCTGGACTCTGTCCATGCAAAGATACAAGAACAGAACATTGATCAGAATCAAATCCATATTCAGGCTTGTTGTATCCAATATCTTTTACAACTCCTCTTACAAGATCTTGAACATCAACATGTCCTCTTGTAGTAACCTCTCCTGCTACAACTATCAGACCTGTAGTAGTCAAAGTCTCAACAGCTACCCTAGACTTAGGATCTTGTCTAAGCAGTTCATCCAATATAGCATCACTTACTTGGTCACACAATTTTGACATTTCCAGCCTCAACTAGAAAATTTTGTCAGGGTGACCTTCAGTAACTGATTCAGATGTAAACAAAAAGTTTCCTTTTCTCATTTCAAATCACCTTTAATTTATTTATCAAAATATTTTCTCCCAGATGCTTAAATTTATAATCAATTATCACAACAGTTCCCACATAGAAGAAACTTAAAATATCAGTCACAATTTATTTTATGTTCATAACAAACAAGCCAGCAATGATAATAGAAAACAGGAAAGAAAGATATCTTCTGATAGGAGATTTACATCTAGGTCTTACATCAGAGTGGCGTCGTAAAGGAGTGTCTGCATACAGTCAAGTAAAGGATTTCATAAGTAAAATAAGCGAGATGAAAAAACAAACAAAAGCTTCACATCTGGTAATGATAGGAGATGTAAAACATAAAGTAACAGGTATATCTTGGCAAGAAGAACATGAAATTCCAGAATTTCTTTCTCTTCTAGAAAAAATGTTCAAAAAAGTAATAATAATAAAAGGTAATCATGATGGTCATATAGAAAAATTGATAGAGAAGAAATCAAAAGTAAAAGTTGTAAAATCATTAATAATAGGAGAGTATTTCATAACACATGGACATAGAAAAGTAAAGACCCGAAAAAAATATATAATTATAGGACATAATCAACCTGCTGTAAAACTTAGAGACAGAATAGGAGCTTCTTACACCATACCATGCTGGGTTATAGGAAAAATAAAAGACAAGGACCAAGAATTGATAATAATGCCTGCTTTTAATCCGCTTTCTGGCTCGGGAATAGTCAATGAAAATGAATTTATAGGGCCTATAGCAAAATATCTTGATACTAAAAATGCAAAAATACATCTTCTTGACGGAACAGATCTGGGAGAACTAAAAGACCTAAAAATAAGAACCTCAGATTAAACCAATAGCTTCTAGATAAGGAACGTAGATCTGTTGTGGAAACAACACAGGAAATACTTTCAAAAATTGTCTTTTCTTATATTCTTCATGATTTGCATCAGAAGCGCTCTCTCTAATTTCTATTCCCCTTCTAGTGTATATTTGAAACTCAATAGGAACCCTAGGATAATTACGAGTGTATCCTTCAGGACTATCAGATGTAAGCAATAAAGGCATACGCCAAACAAATTTTACAACATCAAAAACAGAACTTGAAGAAGCATCCATCTTTTTATCTCTATTTGATTTGAGTTTCTCAAAGACCTGTGTAAACCTTGTTTCATCTCTTAGGTAATCCAGGAGTTTTCCTCTATCTTCATCATCTTCAACAACAACCTCTACACCAATACAATCTGTTATAGCATCTAGAAATTGTAATTGATAATACATTTTCAAAAGCATAGATCCTAAAGATTTTATTCTTGATCGAAAAGGATTATCATCCGAACAATATATTGATATTCCTGGATACGTACCCCATTTAATTGGTAACATTTTATTTCCTATATTAGTAGAATCTCTAACACCTAACAGATCTTTCAGTCTTTCAGAAACTTGTTGAAAAGACTCTTCTGAATATAGAACAGGAAAAGAATCGTCTACCATAACAACTCTATACCCAATATCTACAGCTCTTATTAAAATATATGCATCTAAAAAAGATTTTTTATCTTGTTTTTCAATACCTTTCTTCATAAGTCTATAAGATTCTACAATAAAATCATGAAGATTAAGAGGATAAGATATAGAAGGAAAATTAAAATACTGCTGCAACGACTTATCTACATAATGTTCCAGAAATGCAGAAAAAGCTTCTGCTCCTCTATTCATAGCTATTCTAAAACTTTCATTTGCCTCTTCAACAGACTGATCAGGAAATAGAGAATTTCTAAGCGCACTTATAGGATATCTTCTTCTAGACTCCTCTATTGCAGATCTAGTAGCAGAGCAATTTAGACACCTCATATCAGGTGGTAACAAAGCAAACTTGTTCCAAGCTTTTGTCAAATACGCAGTATCTTGTCCCTTGTAAAGATCTGTAACAAGCTCTTGAACACTCATAAAACAAATTCAAGAACAATGCTTTTATAGCTAAATTTATCCTTTGCCAAATACTCCTAGAAATCCTTTCTTGCCATCTTCTCCTGTTATAACATTTCCTTTTTTACCTTCATCCCATTCAAAATGTTTAACTCCAACTCTTACATCTCCAAAATATTCAACATTTTCTATATGAGCATCTTTTAATCCGTCTTGGTAATTCTTGTCAAGTTTCAAAGCATCTTCTGTAACCAAAATATAAGACTTGCTTTTAACACTATTTTTCAAGAGTCTATGAGCTAAAACTATGTCTTTCCCAACAACAGATTTTATAGGACCTATTTGATCAACAGTATATTCTCCATAATGTACAATAAACTTGATGCTCATTTTGTCAACATGAGCACAGAATTCACACTTGCATTCAGGAGGGTTCTTAGTCAACTCATTTCTTACGCTGTAAAAAGCATCTGCATATTTTTCTACTTGTTTTAATGAAGCATTAAAAAGTTTTTGTTTATCTTTTTGTACAGAAAGTGCAAATATAGCATCCCCTTCAATTTCCTTAACATCATAATCCTTAACAGTTGCAGCATACATTTTCTTAAATATCATGTTTACTACAGATCTTGAATGCTCAAGAGATAGGCTAGTAACTAACCGTGTATAACCAGATATATCTGCGAGCAATATTCCTCCCTTATTTACTTTTGACATATGAAACCCCTATTTATTTAATATCAGTATTTTTATTCAAAAGCTTATAAATTTATTTAGTCTTTCTTCCAACAACCAAAAACCCAGTATGCATTATTCCAGATGGTATTGGATGTGTAAAATCAGCTTCAGCTTTCCAATCTCTAACAATATTTTCAACTATCCTGACCTCTTTCATACCTAGCGTAAGCATAGCTGTCTTGACAGCCTTCATTTGCTCTATATGAGGAGAATAAGTAGCTATCCATCCACCTGTATTAAGAGCTTCATACAATTTATTAAGAATTTTTTCAGAATCCTTCATATCAACTGTTATCAAATCATACTTGCCTTTGATAATTGCTGTAAAAATATCCTCATTAATAATTTTCAAATTTGTAAATCCAAATTTCTTTAGCTGCTCCTTTACATTGTCTGCAAAGTCCTTTCTTTTCTCATAACTTGTAACTTTTCCAGGATTTACAAGATTTGCCATAAACATAGCAAGCCAACCAGATCCTGTTCCAACATCAAGAACTTTCCATCCAGGACATACGCCTGTATAGGCAACTACCAACCCAGCATCTTTAGGCATAATAACCTGTGGAAGTCTTTTAGACTCAGTCAATATATCAAGTATGTTTCTCTTACCCATAATAAATATTAAGCTTGTAACATTTAAGAAAGCTTCTTCTTGTGGATAAATACTTTTATGATCTTACTATATAATCTATTCGATCTGTCTTTCTTTTAGAAAACAAAGTCAAATGTTTCAAACTATATGTGATAAATATGTCCTTCAAAAATCTAGATCCAAACGAGCAACGCGAGCAAGTCTAAAAGACGTAGCGAGCTAAGCGAGTGCGGAAGAGTAGTTATGTGATAAATATGTCTTTTAAGAACTTAGATGATAGAATCAAAAAGCTAATAAAAGAAAAAGGATTTCTAGATCCATCTCCAGCTCAAGAGCTTGCAATAAATCCTATACTAAAAAATGAAAACGTCCTTCTTATAAGCAGTACTGGAATGGGAAAGACTGAAAGTGCATTCTTTCCAATATTAAATAAATTGATAACAGAACCTAACAAACCTATTTCATTTCTATACATAACTCCACTAAAAAGCTTGAACAGAGACCTAGAGGAGAGAATGGTTTGGTGGTGTAATAAACTTGGTTTAGAAATAGGTGTCAGACATGGAGACACTTCTAAGCTTGAAAGAAAAGCACAGGTAGAAAGACCTCCAAATATTTTGGTAACAACACCAGAATCTTTAGGAGCTCTTTTAGTTGGAAAAAAAATGAGGGAAAATTTAAAAAATATAAAATACGTAGCCATTGACGAAATTCACGAAATAGTAGGAAGTAAAAGAGGTATACAACTATCTATTCTTTTAGAACGGCTTCAACAACTTTGCAATCAGCGTGAAGATTCTATTATTACTGAACCATCTGGAAAGAAATCAAAGAAAGACGATTCAGCTAGAGAACCAGAAGAATCTAGAAAAAAATTCCAAAGAATAGGATTATCTGCAACAATAGGTTCTCCAGAATTAGCTGCTGAATTCTTAAAAGGATCTGGCAATCCTGTGAAAATTATAAGAGCTGAAGGAAATAAAAAATATGAAGTAACGGTAGAAAACCCAAAGCCTTCAAAAGAAGATGTCGTTCTGGCAGAAAATCTATTGATAGGTCCTAGAACTTATTCAAGAGTAAAAAGAATAGAAGAGTTGATAAACAAACATCATTCTTTGCTTGTATTTACAAATACAAGAGAAACCGCAGAAGTATTATCTTCGAGATTAAGAATTATAGACAAGGCACTGAAACAAGGTGTTCATCACGGATCTCTGTCAAAAGAAAAAAGGATACTACACGAAAAACAGTTCAAAACCCAAGAATTAAAATCATTGATAGCAACATCCAGTTTGGAATTAGGTATAGACATAGGGTCTATAGACATGGTAATACAATATCTTTCTCCTCGCCAAGTAACCAGATTAATACAAAGGATAGGCAGAGCAGGGCATAAAGTTGGTGAAATAAGTAAAGGAAAGATCATATCTGGTGAAGAAGATCTTTTCGAAGCTGCAGCAGTTGCACACGGATTAATGAATAGAAAATTAGAAAAAATAAAAATTCATGATCAAGCTCTTGACGTACTTGCAAATCAGGTTATAGGTCTTATTTTTGATGAATATGAGATAACTGAAGATAGATTATATAAAATAATATCATCTGCTTATCCATATAGAAGTTTAACAAAAGAACAGTTTTCAAATTTGTTAAATTTTCTAGAAGCTACTTATATGATATGGATAAACAAAGATAGTGTATCTAATATTATAAGAAAAAGAAAGAAAGCATTTACTTATTATTTTGAAAATCTTACAATGATACCTGATACTCAAAAATACAAAGTAATATCAATAATCCAAAACGAGCCAGTGGGTTCTTTAGACGAAGCCTTTGTCGCAGAACACGGAAAATCAGGAGAAAAATTTATTTTCTCAGGAAGAGCTTGGAGAATAATACAGGTAGATGGTAGAAAAGTTATAGCAGAACCTATAGATGATGTAGAGTCTGCAATACCAGCATGGGAAGGTGAACTTATTCCAGTACCTTTTGAAATATCTCAAGAAGTTGGAAAAATAAGAAAACTTATACTAAATGGATTAAAGAAAGGAGATAGTAATTTAGCAAAAGAAATATCTGAGAAATACTATACAGATAAAAATACTGCAGAAGAAATGATAGAAACTATAGAAAAGCACGCAAGTAAACATACAATTCCAACAAATGATATAATTCTGATAGAAAACCAAAAAGACTTTGTAGTAATACATTCATGTAATGGATCTCTTGTTAACGACAGTATAGGAAGATATTTGGCTGCCCTATTAACAGCAAAATCTGGTGTATCTGTAAATGTAAAGATAGATCCTTATAGGATAATTCTACAGACAATAGAAACTCCAGAATATATAAAAAAGCTTTTAGAATCAGAAGAAAATATAGAAGAAGTTTTAAGATTAGCATTAGAGCGTTCTCAATTATTCAAACATAGATTTCTTCATGTAGCAAGAAGGTTCGGTGTTTTATCAAAATCAGCTGAACTGGAAAAAATAAGCATTGCAAAAATAATAGATTACTATTCAAATACACCTGTGTATAACGAAACTCTTCGTGAAATTCTCCTTGAAAAAATGGATATAGAAAAATCAAAAGAAATATTGGAAAAAATAAGAAATAGTGAAATTAAATTAATAATAGAACCTGGAATATCTCATCTTGGAGATCTTGGATTGACAAGGCAGTATGGAGACCTTCTAAAACCTAACATGCCAGAAGCTGAGATATTCAGAGCATTTAGAAAACGTCTCGTAAATACAGTAGTACGTCTCTTATGTGCAAACTGCGGAGAATACACAGATATAAAACCTGTTAAAAATGTTGACGAAAAACCAGAATGTCCTAAATGTGGATCTGGATTTATTTCCTGTTTGCGGAGAAACCAAGTTAACGCTTCTACAATTGTTAAGAAAAAGCTTAAGAAAAAAACTTTGACAACAGAAGAGATGAAAGAATTTCAAGAGATTCGAAGATCATCAGACATGGTAATGGTTTATGGGAAAAAAGCTTGTATAGCTCTAGCAGCACATGGTATAGGTCCTGAAACAGCTGCGAGGATCCTATCAAGATTACATGTAAACAAGCGCAAATTCCTAAAAGATATCCTAGAAGCAGAGAAAAACTTTGCCAAAACTAGAATTTACTGGAAAGGTTAATTATTAGAATAAAAGTCATCAAGAAATAATTTTTACTCAACTATAACAGTAGCTTTCATTCCAGAATGGAAAGCACAGTGATAATTGAAAGTTCCTGATGTGTTAAAAGTATGTGTATAACTATCTCCCTTGTTCAATGTTTGTGAACCTAACTCACTTCCACTGTCTGAAGTGACTGTATGAGAAGCTGCATCTGAATTAGTCCATACGACAGTGTCTCCTTTATGTATTGTCATTGTTGGAGTATCAAATGCAAAATTCTTTATTTCTACAGGTATAGTTAACTGACCTGGTGGAGTTTCTGCAGGTGGTGATGGTGGAGTTTCATTTGAAGTAGTTTGTGTATTTTGAACAGATTTCAAACATTCATCTTTTGTTTCAAAAGTATTAAGGCCTAAATACATATAAGCTCCACAAAATTCCTTACTTCCACAATCCTTATTTGTATTATCATACCAGAAATAATTATGACAAGATGGTTCAATTACTGGTTCAGTTGACTGTGTATTATTTTTTACATTTGTGTTATTGGTTGAACTTTGTCCAATACAACCACTAACAACTACAACAGCTGCTAATAGAATTATAACAACAAAAATAAATGCCTTATTCATAAGATATAGTAAGTGAGAAGTATATATAAAACTTTCCAAAGAGAACTTTAGCTCATTTTCTTTCAATAGTCTTGAATCCAGTATAATGATGCAGAGCCTTGGGTATTTTGATGCTACCATCTTCTTGTTGATTTTGTTCTATAATAGCGACCATAGCTCTGCTTGTTGCCAAAGCTGTATTATTCAAAGTATGTAGAAATCCTTCAGGAGCTCGCCCTTCCATTTCCCTGTATTTTATATTAAGTCTTCTAGCCTGGTAGTCAGTACAATTTGAGTTAGATCCCAGCTCTCTATAATGTCCATCACTCATCCAAAATTCAATATCATATTTTTTGGCAGCGATGTCTCCAATATCTCCTGTACATACATTAACAACTCTATAAGGAATTTCTAAAGCCTCACAAAGTTCTTCAGAATTTCGTTGAAGCTCTTCATGAAGTTGCCAAGATTGATCTGGTAAACAAAATATAAACTGTTCTATTTTATGGAACTGATGCATTCTAAACAAGCCTCTAGTATATTTACCATGAGCACCTACCTCCTTCCTAAAACAAGGGCTTATTCCTATTAGCTTTATAGGAAGATCTTTTTTCTCCAGGGTCTCGTCCATAAACATTGCCGCAATAGGATGTTCTGCTGTAGCTATCAAATGTAAGTCTTCTCCATCAATTTTATACAAAACTTCTTCAAAAGCAGCTAAATCAGTAACACCTTCATAAGGCTTTTTTTGCATCATAAAAGGCGGCTGTATAAGAGTATAACCTTTTTTTATCAAATGATCAATAGCAAATCTTTGTATAGAGTAATCAAGTAGAGCTAGCTTATCTTTAAGGTAGAAAAATCCATGTCCACTGATTTTAGAAGCTCTTTCAGAATCTATTAATTTTAAATCTTGTAACAAATCAAAATGATTTTTAGCTTTGAATTTGAAATTAGGAACAAGTCCCCATCTCTTTACTTCTACATTTTGACTATCATCTTTGCCTATTGGAACTGACTCGTCTAAAATATTGGGCAGTTGCATAAGCATTTTCCTACAGTCATCATCGAATTTAGAAAGTTTTTCATCTAATTCTTTTATCTTTTCAGGAATTTCTATCATCTTCGATAATTCATGAGAAACATCCTTTCCATTTGCTTTAAGATCAGCAACTCTTTTTGTAACTTTATTTCTTTCGGCTTTCAATTCCTCAGCTTTTCCAATAACCTGCCTTCTTTCTTTATCAAGAAGAATTAATTCATGAAGCAAAGATATTTTATCATCTCTTCCTCTCTTCTTCAAATCCTTTTCAACTAAAGCAGGGTTATCTCTAATCAATTTAATATCAAGCATAAAACAACCAATAATATTTATGATACAACAAAATAAATAGAACTACTTTTTCTTCTTTTCAATTTTCAGCATTGTTATCTTAAAATTAAGAGTCTTTCCAGCTAAAGGGTGGTTGAAATCTATTGTAGCTGTCGTATTTGTAACTTTTATAATTGTAACCTGTTGGCCTTGTGCATAAAGTTTCATGCCAGTTTTTGGTGTTATATTATTCTTAGCTAGATCATCCAATGAAACATCTACAAAAAGCTTAGGATCAATCTCGCCATAAGCATCTTTAGCAGATATCTTAACATTTTTAGTCTCATTTAGCTTCATACTCAATACTCCATCGTCAAATCCTTTAATCATCTGTCCAGCTCCAACATCAAATTCTAGAGGCGCCCTGCCAACAGAACTATCAAATTGTGTACCATCATCTAAAGTACCTACATAATCTACTGAAACATGATCTCCTTTTTCAACTACCATAGTATCACCTGAATTACTTTGCGCTATAAAGATAGCAACCAATGCTATAGCTACAATAGCAAGTAAAATCAATATAACAACAAAGCTTTTATTTACCATGAAATCCCTAATTTACTTGAATATCTTCTAAACTATTTCTTACAATACTTAAAAACTCATCGTATCTTACTATTCTTAATCCATCCCATTCCTTATTCCATGAATAGTCTTTGCAAACAGGTATACAATTACCTGCCAATTTAATCAGTTTAAGATTGTGAACACAGTCATCTAAAAGAAACATCCCTTTAAATTTTGTCTTATCTTTCAAGAAAACAATATCATGAAAGTCTATATTATTCTTCTCCAGCCACTCTAAACTAACTTCCTCCCATCTTTTGTTCCTTTGATATGTGACTATAGTAACCTTTGCTATTTTACACAACTCTCCCATAAAATTCTTAGCTCCATCAAAAGGTTTAGATAGAGGTGATATCTCATCTGGATGTTCTGCAAAAAACTTCTGGATTTTATCAGCAATAGGAAAATAAGGAGTAAAAGAATATACGTTCCATTTGTTTATAGGAACCACTTTTCCTTTGTCATCTGGATAATATTTATAATAAACATCAATAAGAGCTTGGTTAATATCCCTTATAGGATTCTTTTCTATCTTCGTATGATAATTATGTATAAAGTTTCTAGGCGTTCCGTATTGTATTCATAGATCACTGAAGAAATGTATCTTCCTGCAGATTTGATTGTCCTGAATCTTGGAAAACTTCTTTTGCAGCGCCAGA
>JACRAC010000013.1 GCA_016213555.1 Candidatus Aenigmatarchaeota archaeon
CACTTGGCGCTCTGAAGCATCCGTAGAACATCACGAAATCTTAGGATCTCTTGCATCAACATGGCATAATCATGGATTGAGTCCAGGTAAACAACTTGAGAAAGAATTATGTGCAATTTTTTCAGGAGCTAAATAGTTACATGGATGTAATAATAGTTCTAGGAAGTATATTAGATAAGAATGGATACCTCACAGATATTGGTAGCTCAAGAGTTGAAAAGGCTATAGAATTATACAAAAAAGAAAAATGTAAAATAATAATGTCAGGACATAGTAGTATAGAAATAATAGATGCTAAGAAAACAGAGGCCCAAGCAATGGAAGATTACGCAATAATGCACGGCGTAAATAAGGAATATATAATAAAAGAAGAGTCCTCAAGAGACACTATAGGCAATGCTTTCTTTAGCAAGGAAATAATAGACAAAAATAAATGGACATCACTTGTAGTAGTTACATCAGACTTCCATATAACCCGCTCATCTTATATATTCAAAAAAATATTCTCAGGTAGCTACAAAATAAAGCTTGTTTCTGTGACATCATTAGAAGATAGATCAAAGAAAGAAAAAGAGCTTTTAGAAATCACAAAAAAGCTCCTAGAAAATATCAGCAATGAAAAACAGTTAAAAGAATTCATCTTTGACAAGTATTTCTATGAATAGATTAAGCTGCTTGAAAAACAGGTAAAAGCTCTTTAGGAACTCCTCTTAGCAAATCAAGCCCTTTTGCAACTTCATCTGGAAGCCTTTCAAAATCATTTCCATATCTATGAGAAAAATCTTTTGCCCTTTGATATTCCCCAGAAGCCTGTATATTCAATAGATTCATTAAAAGAGAATATACAACCTCTCTTGCTTTTTCATAATCAACTGAAAATCTTCTGTTTATTGGATCATAACGAACACCTTCTTTTTCCAGAAGATAATTGTATTCCATAAGTTCTGCTTTTGCATGAGCTTCTCCTAGTCCTGTTCTAAATGTTCTGAAAATACTTGCAAGATAAGAAGTATAAATTTCTGCTTCTTGGTCTCTAGTCAATACTCCAATATTAGCAAACTGTGTTGCTAGATACAGTCCATAAGCATCTGCTTTGGCTTCTTCAAAAGCTCCATAAAGATCTTTGAAGGCATCTTTAATAGTAACTTGCTCAGACCCAATTTTCCCAGGTCCTAATCCATGAGAAAGTTCGTGAAGTAATACAAAATTAAAATACCCTTTAGATGTAACATTCTCTACTTGACTAGGATCTAGAAGAACACATCCAATAGGTGACACTATATGTTTCATTCTAGCATCAATGAAGTTTTTCATCAGTACCTTCTTTGAACCGTGTAATGTTCTTGTCTCATGATCATTAGGAAGCATATATGCAACAGCAATATATCCAACAGCTCCGTCTCCACCTGCTAGTATTTGATTTCCTACAACAACTCTAGGAACTTGTTTTTGTCTTGTAAATTGTCCAACAACAGGCAAGGCTAAATCTATATCTTCAAGATATTCATTAAATCTTGCTTGCTGTGAACTAATAACACTGTCTCTTAATATAATTCTAGATTGAAAAGCTGCTTTGTATCCAAACAACTCATCTGCATATGTCTCATAAGGTCCTATAGTAAGATCTATATGTCCATCTAAATCCATCCAGTCTCTATCAGATTCTACATAATCGTTCGATAAAAATGTATCTGCTCTACTTGAAAGAAATCTTTTAAGAATTTTATCTTGCGTCAATGTTGCAGCACTTTTCAAATTTCTAGAAAGTTCTTGCAATTTTTCTTTATAAGCATGAGAATAAGGAACTGCAACTAATGCTCCATCACTCCTTCTTATAACAGTAAAATAACTTCTAAATGATTTTTCATCTTTTGGATGTCTCTCAAGATGTTGTTCAAATTCTTCTTTGGTCTGGGCTTATACCTTCTTTGAATACTTTTATTCTAGGATCTATGTTGAATACAGTCCAATGATCGTATACTTGGATACCTAGCTTTTGTTTTACAAAATCTGGAATGTCAGGATCATCCATTATTAATACCAAAGAAGCTGCATTCTTTGATACATCATGTACTTCTAGAGGAGGAGATGTGTTGTATCCTTCACATGTATGTAGTTCTGGAATTTCTTCATTGTGTTTAAAAGCAGAACTTGTTAATTTCATATTATCACCTAGTTTTATTCTAGATTATAAATATGACAGAAAGGCATTAAAATGGATAGAACTGCCTTATATATAACTTTCTGATATGACTATTTATTATGTTAGGATTTTTAAGGAAAGCTGTTAAGAAAAAGATAACCAAAGATATGACAGTAGCTGAGATAGTTAGAATGTTTCCTAGATCTGTTATCAGCTTTAGGAAATTTGGCATAGAGTTTATAGGTAGAGATATTAGTCCCTTAGAGAGCTTGGAAAAAGTATCTTATGGAAATAAACTTACTGAAGAAGCATTGGAAAAGATGATTGAGGAAATAAATGAAGAGATGAATAAAAAACCTGTTGAAGATATTTCTGAAAATTTTATAAAATTAACAGATAAAGCTGCTGATGAATTTACAGAACAGCTAAAGAAGAAAAAAGATAAAAAAGGAATACGACTAAGATTAGTATCAAGTGGATGCGCTCTTTATGTATATGATATGGAATATGCTAACAAGCGTTATGGTGATGAGATAGAGTTTGATACAAAAGGTATAAAATTCTTTGTGCAAAAAAAGACAATACCTCTTATAGATGGTGTTACTATAGATTACCTTTATGGCAAAAGAGGGTTTAAATTCAATAATCCTCATGTAAAAGAAGATGTTGAAGAAAGGTTTAAAGTTTTGAATTAGGTGTTTTGTTTGCTGGAGTTTTCTAAAGATAATACTAATCGAGAAAAACATCCTATATATGAACAGCCTTTACCTAATTCTGATTTGGATAATTTAAATTATGTTGTAAACAAAGTTTTTAATGTACTGTCTTCAGGATATTTACAATTATATCAGGTAGTTGATCCAGAATTTTGTGGATTAGAGTATCAATCTATTTCTCTATATATAGCAGAAAGTATTGACCAAGCAAAATCTTATGTACAGAATCATTTGTCTGGAGTTGATTTATATACACAATCTCAAATAGAAGAATCTCTAAAAACTATCAAACCTTTTGATCTTTCTATCCAGTCTGTTATTAATCTAGACTTTTTCCTAGATCTTTATTATGTAATATTTGACAATGACTCTCCAGCTTATGTAGGGCAGATTAATTTTTAATATATTGTTACAGAGGATTTATGATGACAAAACTTTTTCAAGGAGCTAGAGAGAACAAAAAGCATGTTTTCTCAGCCATTGGCTTAGGAATATTGTTTTGGCTAGTTCAGTTTGCTTATCAATACTATATACTTGTTCCTGGAGAAATGACAAGTTCTATAGTTAGGAGTACTGCTCTTACAGGAGCTACTTTGATAGGTGCAGCATTACTAATAGGGCCTCTGGCAAAGCTTTTTCCAACTAGGAATTTTATACAGTATAGAAGAACTATAGGCGTCATAGGATTTACTTTTGCAATCCTTCATGTTTTGTCTGTTATGTTTTTCTTCTTTAATTTTGGAATTGCAGAAGTTCTTTATTCGTTAAATCCTTATACAAATCCACTTATATTTGGACTTCTAGCTTTTGTAATATATATACCTCTGTATCTTACATCAACTGACTGGGCTGTTGAAAAACTTAATTATAAAAGATGGAAAGCAATACACAGGCTTGTTTATATTGCCTGGATATTTACTATACTTCATTATATGCAAATAAATCCCAATCTTCTATATAATCCTGTTGGGTATTTATTGCTTGGAGTAACGTATGCTACACTTATACTTGAGTTTGCTACATTTATTAAATATTCTGTAGAAAAAGGTGGAAAAGGTAAATATTTAGGATCTGGTGTTATAATTGGAACTTTTGTCTTGTTCTTTTTAGCATATTATTTAAAACAAAATATTTTGGTATTATCTCTGGTGCCTATAACTATAATTGGGGGACTTGTTTTGTATAGTATTTTAAAAATCAAGCAATATATGGTTCAGAAGTCTGATATTCATAGATATGACGAAGTGAGGACAGAGAAGGTTTAGCTTTATATTTATTAGTAACATCAGTTATTATGAAATACTTGGAAATTCTTTCTATACTGTCTTTGATTTCAATTCTAGTTGTAAGCGGTTGTGTTGGTCAATCCACTACTCAAAATACTTCTTCAGATATTCCTATGGACAAGGCAGTTGAAATGATGAAAGATATGATCAATAACAAGCCTGAAATGATGAATACTACAAATGATAATTTAGTTATGGAAGATCAAAACTTTACAGCAGGAGTTTTAAAGAAAGGTATGTTTGAAAATCTTAATTATATGACTTCTGGATCTGTTTATATAGAGGAAAAAGCCGGCAAAAAATATGTTGTTCTTCAGGATGATTTTTCAACTCCAGATGGTCCTGATTTAGTATTATATTTGACAAAGAATTCTGATAAAACTACAAGAGATGATGTTAAAGCCGGCATAGAACTCCAAAAGTTAAAAAGTACAAAAGGGATGCAGATTTATGAAATACCTGTTGGAATAGATTTAAGTCAATATAATTCTGTCACGATTCATTGCAAGGCTTTTAATGTTCCTTGGAGCTATGCTCCTTTGAAATAGCATATTAATTCTTTTACTGAGTAATTTTATTATGGATGTAAAAATAGTAAAAGTTCTAGATAAAATATATACTGAAGATAAAGAAAATAAATATTGGCGGGTACCTAGAACAAGCGGTCAACTTTTAAGATCAATTGCTTTATCTATAACAGCTAAAAATATACTTGAGATAGGATGTTCTGTAGGCTATTCTGCTTTGTGGCTTGCTAGCTCAGGAGCATATGTATATACAATTGAGTCTGACAAAGATAGAGCTGACTTAGCTGAAAAACATTTTAAGGAAGCTGGTCTAAATAATAAAATAATAATTCTTAGAGGAGATGCTTTGGAAATATTATCAAAATGGAATAAAAAAGTAGACTTTGTCTTTATGGATGCTAATAAGAATGAGTATGCTGATTATTACAAAAAAATATACCCTTTTATTAAAAAAGGAGGAATATTGATTGCAGATAATGTTATAAGCCACAAAGAGTCTTCAAAAACTTTTCTAGATGTTGTATGTAAAGATAAAAGAGTTATATCTCAGCTGATAGAAATTGATAATGGCTTGATGTTTATAGTAAAAAAGTGATTTTATGATTCAAAAGGCAATGTTTGGTGCAGGATGCTTCTGGGGTGTACAAAGTAAGTTTGATGCTATAAAAGGAGTTGTCAAAACGCATGTTGGATATTCTGGCGGCAAAACAAAAAATCCTACTTATGATGATGTATGTGAAGGTGATACAGAACATGCTGAAGTTATACTAATAGAATTTGATTCATCTAAGGTTTCATATGAACACTTGCTTGAAATATTCTGGAAGCTCCATGATCCTACACAAATGAATAGACAAGGACCTGATATAGGTGATCAATATAGATCTGTAGTATTTTATTTTTCTGCTGAACAAAGGAAAATTGCTGAAAAATCTAAGCAAAACGTACAGAAGAATTTTTCTAAGAAAATTGCTACTATAATAGAACCTGTAAAAGAATTCTATAAAGCAGAAGAATATCATCAAAAATATAATGAGAAGAATGGAAATGTTTGCTATTAAGAATGTGGATTAAAAGTACAAGTTATGAATTAAAAGAGATGTTCCAAGAAGCAATGCTCCATTGTAAGCACCTAATATTGCAGCATCTGCTGTACAAGAAAAGTAATTTCTCATAGGTTTGTTATATTTATTAATCTCAAAATTTACAGGTCTTAAGCCGTGGATAAGTGTTCCTACTATTGGAATAGCATCTGCTGTTCCCCAGTTACCTTTGTAAGGACCAAAATTTATTTCCATGAAATTTCACTTGTATTCTATAAGTCAGCCCAAACTTCACTTCCTTTTACTTCTGTCTTATGTACATTTACAGGCCCTGTTGCAGGTGGACCATGTGCTTTTCCTGTACATACATCGAATTGAGCTCCATGCCAAGGACATGTGACTATATTTCCTTCAAGATCTCCATCTTGTAATGGACCTCCTCTATGATTACATGTAGAATCAATACAGTAAAATTTTCCATCAATATTTGAAACTAACAGTTTTTTACCGCCAGCTGCAAAACCTTTCATCTTACCTTTCTGGACATCATTTATATTACATATTTTTGTCATTGCCATATTATCACCATTTCTTATAATGTATAATCTAAACAAATAAAAAGCATTAGAATAATATTTGTAGTACGTGGTTTATATGGAAAATAAGGAACTTTATGATTTAATTATAGTGGGTAGTGGATGTAGTGGTTACGCTGGAGCAATGTATGCTGGAAGAATGAAGATGCGTACTCTTTTGATAGGAAAGATAATGGGAGGAACTATTATCACTACTGATATTGTTGAAAATTATCCAGGATTTATTAGACTTACTGGACAAGAACTGGCAGATAAATTGAAAGAGCACGCTCTTGATTATAAAGACATGGTTACAATGGTTGAGGATGAAGCTATTAGATTAGAAAGAAAGAAAGGATGCTTTAAAGTTCATACAGAGTCTGGAGAGGTTTATAGTGCTAAAACTATCTTATATGCTACAGGTACTAAGCATAGGGAATTAGGAATTCCTGGAGAACATGAGTATTTTGCAAAAGGCGTTCATAACTGTGCTTTATGTGATGGATCTTTCTATAGAAATAAAAACATTGCTGTGGTAGGCGGTAGTGATAGTGCTGCTAAAGAGGCTTTACTCCTTACACAATGGGCAAAAAAAGTCTACATCATTTATAGAGGAGAAGAAATACATCCAGAGCCTGTTAATATGGTAAAGATAGAAAAAAAGATATCTGAAGATAAAATAGAAATAATTAACCGTACAAATATCAAGGAAGTAAAGGGAGACAAGTTTGTAAGAAAAGTTATTCTTGACAAACCTTACAATGGAAGCTTAGAAATGCAAATTGATGGAGTTTTTGTAGCAATTGGGTTGATACCGTTATCCCAACTTGCTGAAGATGTTGGTATTGAAGTTAACAAGAGAGGAGAGATTATAATCAATAGGAATGCTGAAACAAATGTACCAGGATTTTATGCAGCAGGAGATGTTGTAGATACCAGATTTAAACAAGCTATAACAGGTGTAGCAGAAGCTGTAGCAGCTGTATATTCAGCATATATGCATATAGGAGATGATAACGCTTCTTTTAGTTGCAGTGATGAATAAGATGATTGGATGAAAAATAGGCCAGTAACTACATTGTTTATGTTGATTTCCCTTGATGGCAAGATTTCTATAGGAGATACTGATAAAATGGACTTTGACAAGGATCTTCCAAAGATTAAAGGTGTTAGAGAAGGTCTTTATCAGTATTATGATTTAGAAAAGAAGACAGATTTCTATTCGTTAAATACAGGAAGAGTAATGGCTAAAATAGGAGCTAATGAAAGAAAAGATCCTATAGTATGCCCTGCAAATTTTATCATAATTGATAACAAACCGCATTTGACAAAGAATGGAGTAAAATATATGGCAAAATGGGGAAAGAAACTATATCTTATAACAACAAACAAAAAACATCCTGCATTTTCTTTGAATAATATCCCAAATGTTGAAATTATCTACTATTCAAAACTTATATTAAGAAAAATGTTTGAAGATCTGAAAAAAAAGTATGGTGTTAATAGAGTTACAATTCAATCTGGGGGAACTATGAATGCTTCATTTCTAAGAGAAGGATTGATAGACAGGCTTTCTATTGTTATTGCACCTGTTCTAATAGGCGGAAAAAATACATCTACATTAATTGATGGAAAATCTTTCCATTCTATTAAAGAGTTAACACAAGTTAAAGCTCTAAAATTGATAAAATGTAATGTTTTAAAGAATTCCTACATACACGTAATCTACAGTATTTTGAATTAATTGATGATTTTATGACAGATATTTACAAGGAATCTTTGGAGTTCCATAAGAAGCACAAAGGAAAATTGGAGGTTATTTCTAAGGTTAAGATAGATGATAGAAAGACATTGAGTTTGGCTTATACACCAGGTGTGGCAGAGGCTTGTAGACAGATAGAAAAAGATCCTAAAAAAGCATATGATTATACAATTAAGCAGAATTCTGTGGCTGTTGTTAGCGATGGTAGTGCTGTTCTTGGATTGGGAGATATAGGAGCTTTAGCGTCGCTGCCTGTAATGGAAGGTAAGTGCGCTCTTTTCAAAGAGTTTGCTAACATAGATGCATTTCCTATATGTTTTGATAACATAGGTAGTGATGCAGATTTTATAGATAAGATCAAAAGTATAGCGCCTGTTTTTGGAGGAATTAATTTAGAAGATATTGCTGCTCCTAGATGCTTTGAGATAGAGCATAAACTATTAGATATTGGAATACCTGTTATGCATGATGATCAACATGGTACTGCTATTGTTGTGTTAGCAGGGTTGATTAATGCTGCTAAAGTTATTGGAAAAAATATTTCTGAGTTAAGAGTTGTTGTTAGCGGATCTGGAGCTGCTGGAACTGCAATAGTTAAGCTGCTTCACTGTATTGGATATGATGAAAAAGTATGTAAGTCAGTGAAGGAAACAATCATATGTGACAGTAAAGGAATTATTCATAAAGGTAGAAGTGATCTAAATAAATATAAGTTAGAGTTGCTGAAGTTTACAAATCCTAAGAATAGAAGCGGAGATTTGGAAGATGCTTTAGAAGGAGCAGATGTTTTTATAGGCGTTTCTAAAGGCAATGTACTCAAAGGAGATATGATTAAGAAAATGAATAAAGATCCTATTATTTTTGCAATGGCTAATCCTATTCCAGAAATAATGCCAGATGATGCTAAAAAAGCTGGTGCTAGAATTGTGGCTACAGGACGCAGTGATTATCCAAACCAAGTAAATAATGTGCTTGCTTTTCCAGGAGTTTTTAGAGGAGCTTTAGATATAAGAGCTAAAAAGATCAATAATGAAATGAAAATCAGTGCTGCATATGCTCTTGCAAATTATGTAAAAAATCCTAGTGATACTAATATAATTCCAGATGTGTTAGATAAAAATGTTTCTAAAATAGTTTCAGATGCTGTAAAGAAAGCTGCTCTAGAAAGCGGAGCCTGCGAATAATTTTATTAATTGCTCGAGACTTTTGCAAGTTCTTGTTCTATAACTGATTCGAAGATATTATATGGATATGCTCCGTCTATAGCAACTCCATTTATGAAGAAGTATGGAGTTTGTGTTACTCCATATTTTATTCCATCATTTGCGTCGTTTACTAACTCTGGTCTGTATTCTTCAGAGTCCAAGCAGTCATTAAATCTAGTTTCATTTAGTCCTAGATCTTTTGCATATTTTTTTAAGCTTGCTAAATCTAAAGCGTTTTGATTATTAAATAATATGTCATGATATTCCCAGAATTTATTTTGTTCTAAAGCGCAGTCTGCTGCCTCTGCTGATTGAATAGCAAAATCATGACCTTGTATAGGGTAATCTCTATATACAAACTTAACTTTTCCTGTGTCTATATAGTTCTTTTTTATTAATGGAAAAGTATCCCTATGAAATTTACCACAGAAATCACATTGAAAATCACTAAATTCGACTATTGTAATTTTAGAAGAGTTTGATCCTATATATGGATCATCATCCACACTAATTTTTGGATTTTCTGGGGTCTTTACAGGCTCTTTTGTTATCACAGGATCCTTTTTAATAACATCTGTTTTTGGCTGAGCTAGATTTATTGCTAAAGCTGCCAGTATTACTATCACTATAACTACACCTATAACTAGTACTGTACTTTCCTTTGACATTATTATTCAATATAAAGAAGTCTTTTAAAGCATTTGCTTTATATTCATATAATGCAGCACTTGGTAGATATACTAGATGAGAATGGATTTTCTATTGGGGTAAAAAGCAAGGAATATATTGATAGTACAAAAGACAATATTCCTGTAGTTTATGTTGTTGTTTACAATTCTTTTTGTGAGGTGTTTTTAGTTGAGCTTTCTGGAGAAGATGATAAAAAAAACCTCTTTTATCAAAAATATAGCATTTCTTCCTCAGAAGTTCTAAACCGTGGTGAAAAGCCTGAGGATGCTGCCAAAAAAGCTTTGTTAAGAAATCTTAGTATATCTGCAACTCCTCAATTTCTTGGAGAGTCTTTCTTTACATTTAACAAATCTAAAAGGCTAGGCTATTTTTTTGCATTAAAATATGACGGAGAAATTGAGATTAATCTAGATGTTGCAGAAAAAGGAGAATTTGTTGCAAGAGAGATGGTAGATAATATGTTCTTACAAGACCCAGATTTATATACACCAAGTTTTGTAGAATTTTGGAATAAGTTTTCTGATAAACTAGTTTAATCAGTATTCTCGTTGTTTACGCCACTATAGCAAATCTATTTTTGTCTTTCATCACTTATTTCTTCACATATAGAAGAATTCTTGTTATTTACTGCAACAACATTGTAACAGGTATTCTTACTAGGAATTTCTGATATTTTCTTACATATTGTCAAATTTTTTTCATCCATACTAAAACCAAATATATTTTTTGATATGTAGTTAGCGTTAGTAATGAATAGCACTAAAGAAGAGATAATGATTAAAATTAATATAATTATTAAAATAAGAATAAATTTACTTTTCATATAATGGCATTTAAATTATAAAGCACGAGATTTCTTTCCAGAGCTTGTTAGACCTCTGAAAGCTCTTTTTCTATGAGTAGTAATCCAGTTTATTTTTGGATCTGCCTTTATTGAAGGATGATGAGGATCTACTAATATTACTTCGTAGAATGTCTGTACTCCATCTTCTGCTATATAATAAGAATTCAATACTTCCATGTTAGGAAACTTTCTAGCCACTCTTTTTTCAGCTATTGTTTGTAAAGACTGACCTGGTGTAAATCTTCTACCTATTCTTGAAGGATTTCTTCCTTTTGCTGTCTTAGGCCTTATTCTAGCACCTTTTCTTATTGTAGTTCTCACGACAACATAACCTTGCTTTGCTCTGAATCCAAGAGCTCTAGCTTTTTTGATATTTGTAGGATGCTCAATCTTTGTTATTGTATCTTGTCTTCTCCATCCAATCAATCTTTCTTTTGGAACTTTTAACATAAAAACCACTTTATTAATATCAACAATAGAGTAATAAGATATTTAATCCTTTAAAAGTCCTGTCTAGGATTAATATTTAAGAATACACCATCAAATTAATGGTAGAAGGGGTGAATCGATGCATTCAGCAATAAAGCTTATTGTAGGATTATTGATCTTCTTAGCCGGCCTTTATTGGTATTTGGCAGATGTTATAGGCCAAAATATGGCAGCATCTTGGCTAGGTCATTCAGCAATTACTGCATTGAAGACAGTGTTTATAGGAGTATTTGGACTTGTTTTGATCTTCATAGGAGCCCTAGTAATTTGGATTGAGTATGAAGATCTTAAATGGGAAATGCAAGACAAGAAGTCTTCTCATAAAAAAGAATAAACTATTTTTTATCTTTTATAATTTCTCTTATTTTTTCAATTATAAACATAGTTGCATCGTTAATTGATTCGTGTGTTGAACCTGCAAGATGGGGTGTCAATATAAGATTTTTATGATTTTTTGCATATTGTACGATTTTACTTGATAATGGATTTTCAACTACCTTTGATTCATCTGATATAACATCAAGTGCAGCAGCTTTTATTTTTCCTGTTTTTAACGCATTTAATAAAGAATTTTCATCTATCACTTCTCCTCTGGAGGTATTTATTAAGAAAGCATTTTTTTTCATCATTTCAAATTCTTTTATACCAATCATTTCTTTAGTCTCTTCTGTTAAGATACAATTTATTGTTATTATGTCAGATTCTTTCAGAAGTTTATCTAAATTTACTAATTGGACGCCTAATTTTTCTACATTTTTTGCATCTACATATTTATCATAAGCAATTATTTTCATATTGAACGCGTTTGCGAAAACAGCTATCCTAGATCCTATTCTACCAAATCCTATTATTCCTAATGTCTTGTCTTTAAGTTCATGACCAATAAATTCATGTCTATTCCACGAGCCATTTCTTAATGAGTCAAATCCATAGGGAATGTTTCTAAGTAGGGCCATAATTAACGCAAATGTATGTTCAGCAGCTGAATTTGTATGAGCACCTTCTAGATGTATTATTTTTATTTCTCTTTTATTTGCACTTTCAATATCAATATGATTTACACCTGTTGTTACAGATCCTATTATTTTCAATTTTTTTGCCTTTTCTATAATTTCTCTATCTAATTTTGTGTCTATTCTTACTATAACTATATCAAACTCCTCTATTTTTTCCATAAGCTCTTTTCTGTCAAATTTTTTAGCAGTAACTTCTCCTAATTTTTTTAATTCTATAAGAGATTTTTCTGGAAAATAATCTGGTTCTGTAATCAAGATTTTCATTTCAATAACCTTAACTAATTTTGTTAGAATACTTTTTAATAGTGATGCATTATGATTTGTCCTCTATGTTCTGGAAAAAGGCCTGTGTGTATACATGAATATAATATGCTTCCAAAAATATTTCCTAAGACAGCTTTTTCAAAAGAGTTTTTTGGACCTTCTTATAATATATTTGTTGTGCGAGTTGGCTATCCTAATGTTAGTCTAGGTCCTATGGCTTCTAGTGAAAAAAATCTCATAGTTGATGATCCATCAAAATGGTTTGGATTGCCTTATGAACAGATAATTGAAATGAGATATTTATTGATAAGAACAAAGTCTAGAGTTAATATAAAACAAGACTCTAGATTTATAGAAGAGAATCAGCTCATAATATTATCAAAGCCAATAGATATAGAAATGGTTTTCAAAAAACATCCTGTATATAGATGGGAATTTTCAGATACTTTGGCACCTAATGGTCCTATTGCTGATATTGATACTTTAAGACTAGCTGAGAATCCAAAGATTCCTGTTAAGCTTGAGAAAATAGTTTCTGATGAATTAAAGGCTTCAGATGCAAGTGTCTCGATATATAACACAGGGGAAGATGTTTACAAACTATCTTCTATACTTTCTTCTGGTGTACTAGGATTAGAGAAAAATAAGAAGTTGGTTCCATCTAGATGGTCTATTACTGCTGTTGATGATATTATTACAAAAAGTTTAATAAGTGGAATAAAGGATTTCAAAAGTGTAGATGATTATATTGTTTTTACTTCTCAATATTTAGACAATCATTTTGAGGTTCTTGTTATGCCTGGAAATTGGGAGTTTGAAAATTTTGAAGCTTGGATTGAATTAGGAGAACCTAAAATTCTTGAAGAGTATGAGGCTTATAGTGGTAGAAAAAAATATGCTGATTTGCAAGCAGGAGGTTATTATGCTTCTAGATTAGCTATTGTTGAAGGGCTTCATAAAATGAAGAGGCAAGGAAAAGCTATAGGATTTAGAGAAATCTATGAAGGATATTCTGTAGCTGTTGGTGTTTGGCAGGTAAGGGAAAACGTTAGAAATGCTATGAGACAAGAGCCTAAAAAATTTGCTACATTAGAAGAAGCGTTACGTGATATTAACACAAGACTAAGAATTCCTATAAATAAAGATTTCCACCCGTAGCCGGTCTGTGACCGGTGGTTATAAACCCTTCGCCTATTTCTAGAAGTCAAGTAAAATATTTTCAGGGAAGTAAAGAACTGTGCGCTAGGCTTCTCTGCGTTACCGTTAACAGATG
>JACRAC010000014.1 GCA_016213555.1 Candidatus Aenigmatarchaeota archaeon
GGTGCATTTATTACACCAGTTGCTGAAAGTGGAAGCGGTTCAGAACCTGCTGGACAGTTTGTGGTTGGTCCAAGTGAAACTAGCGAGCAAGAATTGCCAAGCAATTCGCCAGTGAGTGTGTCGAACGCGAAAGAGTCTTCAGCAAGTCATGCTATAGCTTCTGTATTTGCAAATCAATGCAAGAGTGCTGTGAAGAATGGAAAATATTTCTGTGTTGATTCTGAGATTAATGACGGACAATTCTTTATCAAGGGTGTTGGAACATATTCTAAGAACTTGGAAACAAGTGTTTACTTAGGGACAGATGATACTCTTACGCACTCAGCTAGCTCAGCTGCGAGTGAAAGCTCTTCTTCACACGCTTCGTTTGTATTCTGTACATATCCTTATGTTACTAATGACATTGTTTGCGATAATGTTGGCAAGTTGGTTGATGATTATTATTCTCAGACTGGTGGAAAATTTATTCAGTATGATAATCTTCCGCTCTCAGCTAGCTCAGATGCGAGTGAAAGCTCTTCTTCGCACGCTTCGATTGGATTTAATACTTTAGATCTTTGCAGTAGTGAGATGTTTAATATTGTTGACAGTTTGAAAGCATTGGGAGTTTTAGATAATAGTGTTTGTTCAATCTTGTCAAATAGTTTGACTTCGTCAAATAATGATATTGCTTTGCAAAGTCAAAATCTAGTAACTGCTTCAAGTTATGAAAATGAAAAACAAAATTCGTTAAGCAAGATAACGTTAGTAGAAAGCAATCTCCAATCATCTTTATCAAATAATAAAATTACTGCTAATGCTGTCGTAAATAATAATCTTGCGCGCTCCTCTAGCTCAGTTGCGGATTCACAAAATCCTTCTTCATCTTTGGAGAACAACGTTCACCAAGATCTCGAAGAACAAAGTTCTTCAAGACACGCGTCGCTTGCATTTGATGGATCTGTTGCAAATAATGAATTGAATAAATTGAGTTTAGCAGGAAATAAAGGAGATGTATGTACTCGTTATTATACTGAAGCTGGTGTTGCTAAAACGCAACAAGGAATATGTTTACTTTCTACTGAATGTGATCTTGGTTATAATGGTTGTAATAGTGGTTTTGTTTGTTGTACTAATCCTAAAGCTTCATCTGTAGCAGTAAATACTGCAACATCATCTACAGCTGGAACAAATACAAATGTTAATGCAAATGCTAACAGCAACTTTAATCAGAATCCTAAGAGTGATAATGCTAGGATGGCCTTGGCTTTGTTACAGATGTTTACTAGGCAGGATAAGGTTAAGCAGGCTGCTGGTGCAGGATCTGGATATTATTACAGAGAATGGAAGACAAAGCCGTCTTTGAAGCAGCCTGATTGTGGAAGCAATGATCCTATATTAGGAAGTGGATATCCAACAGGATCTTATAGTTCATCAGGATCTAACACATTATCAAATACAGCAAGTAGTGTCGGAGCAAGCAATACTCTTACTACAAGTGGATCTCCTGGAGGAGCTGTTACTGTTGGCGGTTCGCCAGTTGGCGGAAATCCAATAATAGGCGCTGCAACAGGACTTGGTGTTGCTCGTGATAATGTTGTTAATGGATATGGTACAAATAGCTACTCTTCTTCGAAGAGTAGTCAAGATAAACAAGATTCTTCGCAGAATCTAATTACTGGTAATCAAGTATTGCCTGTTGGTACTGGAGGAAGTGGTGGAAGACCTATTGGAACTGTTCAAAAGCCATTTGTTGAATCAGGACCGTTTTCTGGATTATATCATACAACAGAAGGAGCTGTATTTAGTTTTCCTACAACTGTTTATTTGACAATTTATACATCAAATGGTTCAGTGGCTAATGGATGTGGTGCAGGATCTGTTCCAACATCAAGCACATTTAATGACACTAGAACTATAGCTACAGGAGGCAGTGTTAATACAGATCTTGGAGGAGTTACTTACAACGTGCTGCTTGTAAACTTTACTACTGCAACAAGTGCAATAGTAAATGTTACTTCTGTTGACGGATCATCTGCCCAGACAGTTAGTTTAGGTGTATCAAAATCTATATTGGGTGTAACTGTTCTTATGAAGAGTGTAGCTAATGATACAAGCTCTGCTGTATTTTTCTTTTCTAGAACACAAACATCTGGCGGTGGAGTAACTGGAGTATGCGAAAATATTCCTGTTCCTACAGATACTAATGGATATTTCAAATATTTCTATAGTCCTATGGATAATGGAACTTATAGAGCTGTTGTAAAAGTCCAGTCAAATGGAGCAGGACCTGAAGATGTTGAAAGCGGACTTGTTTTGCAAAAGCAAGATATATTTACTATAAGACCATTTGTTCCACCAACAATATCAACAAACAGAACAGAAGCTTGTTCTTCGCCGTTGGCTTCTACAACATTTACTCCAAGCTTGGTTGATAGAGCTACATTTGGAATAATTATTCAAAATAGTGGAAACTTTAGCCTTTCGAGTGCAACATATACTTTTGAAATAATTGAAGAACCTAATGGCCAAGGTGATGCTGGATTTGAAGATATTGACGAAAATGGAAATCTTGTTTTATTGGATAGGAAAGAAGTAAGTATTTCAGCAGGCCAGATTGCTGGAGTTAATTTGTCTTCTGCTATGATATTGCCTGCAGGAGAAAACTCTCATACATATACAATTAGAGCTAGAGTATCTAATGCGACTTATAATGTTTCACAAGAATTTACTTTTAATCATACTGTCTTTAAAAAATTACCTCCTGTATTGGAAGTTGTTTCAGAGCCTATCAAAAGACCATTTGATCTAAGACCTGAAACATATTTCATAAGAATAACAAATCCAAATCCAGTGAAGTGCGGAGCAAATAATTATTTCCTTTTGAAAGAAGTTCCTAATCTTTGGTCAGGAAAAATAGAAGTTGATGGAGAAACTGATTTGCTTACATTAAATGCAGGAGCAAATGCAGAAGCTAGATTTACTCTAACTCCAAATCCTTCATCAACTGAAATAGGAAAGCGATATCAAGCTAATTTGATAACTACAGAAGGAGCTCCGTCAGTTATACAAAGTTTGGTTGGTGCTAACGACCTAATTGGAATAGATGCTGATACACAAAAACTTTATTTTGTTGGACCAAACAGGGTTGCTATATTTGATAAAATAAACTTTACAGGACAGTCTTTTGAAGCAAATGGAGGGAGAGCTATTGTTGCTGACAGTGGAATAGGAGGAAATATTTATTGGTCTGAGTTTTCACAAAATGAAGGAAGAATATTATGTTCTTCAAAGCAAAGGTTTAGTGGAACAAGAGTAGTTTCGCAAGCAGACGCTGCTAAATTGGCTATAACAGATAATTATATTTATTATACTGATAAGTCTGCTATATACAGAGCTATTAAGAATTGTGTTGCTGAGCAGACAAAGGAAAGGGTTTACTTTACTAATACAAGTAAAATACTTGATATATCTGGAGATGGAAGTACTATATATTGGCTTGAGACTGCTGTAAATGGAAGCGTTGATGTAAAATCAGTTGGAGAATCTCAAATAGGAGTAAATGGCGCTTTAGATGTATTTACTATAGCTTCTAGGGATAATCTAGGATCTCTGTATATATCAAAAGGCACTGGTGGTTTAGGACTTGCAGGAGCAAGTGGAATATACTATTCTACAAATACAACAACTTCTAGAATTGCTCTTCTATCTTCTACAAATGATAGAGTAATAATAGGCGGAGCTTCTTTGACTTCTGCAAATAATATTGTTGATCTAGCTCTAGATAATAACACTGTATATTGGATAGACAATGGTGTCAAGAGGATTTCTAAAGATAATCCCGTTACATATGTAAGTGTGTTTTATGAATATAGACCAGATTCTCCTTTGGTATCTATTTCACCTATAAACATAAGTATGTCATCTGGAGAAACTAGAACATTTAATGTCAATGTAACTAACAAAGCATATTTGCCAATAAACTATCAAATAAAATTAGATAATTTAGATTCTAATTGGACTGCAGCATTTATAGGAAAAGGGTTAAGCTTTAATGAAACATTTAATCCAAGGGAGATAAGAGGATATACTTTATCACTTACAGCTAATTCTTCTATTGCTGTAAATACATCTTTCTCTATTTGTGTAAGAGCTGTTAATACTACAATATGGTCTTCATCTAACAATGATAGTGGATTTTCAAGATGCATTTCAATACTTGTCGGCGTAAGATCACAGCCTACATTAGCTTTGGATATTATAGATGCAAGAGCTATTGAGAATGGAAGTGCTAAAGTTCTTCCTTCAGACACTTTATGGTATAATTTATCTATAACAAATAATGATGGTCCTGAATATGGAATAGGAGTATTTAATATTAGCATGAGTGTTCCTAATGGATGGAATTATTTCATTGATAGGAATTTGCTTAATATATCTTCTTTATCAAGAAGTTCTACAAAAATAAGAATAGAAACTCCAGCAAACGCAATCGATGGACAGTATGAACTTAACATAAATGTTTCCAATAAATTAGATGCTACAAGAACACTTAGAAGTCTAAGTCCAAAAGTAATCATACATATGTGTGGAAACTCTGTTTGTGATTTGGAAAAAGGAGAGGACAATACTAAATGTCCTGTAGATTGTCCAAATCCAGGATTTACAGATATAGGAGGAGTTTACACTGTTCCTGGCTGGCCAGCTTTATTGCAGCATGATTTTATCACTTCAACAAGTGTAAACTTTTCTACTTTTCTTTCCGTAGGATTGGATAGGTCTCTAGAGCAGCAAAAAATACTTGCGTGTGTAGCTGGTGCTAATATGAGTCAATGTAAGCAAGCGCAAGCTACAGGAATTTGTGGATTTGGAAGCTCTTGTTTAGCAACAAGAAATATCAGTTCTGTTGAATCAATACCTGTAATGGAAATGAAGTGTCCTTCTGATAGAACAGAAGCATATTATTTGTTATACACAGGAAAGAAAGTAATTAATCTAACTCCTACTGATATAGATTTTATTAGCCCTAATTATACATATAGCTGTCCATTTTACAATTCAACTGGACTTAGACTTATCAAAGCTTCATTAGAGGAGAAGACTTCTCTTTGCCAACAAATATTATTCAATTACAACAACAGTGTATATGCTCCACCTGCAGGAAGAACAAAATCTGATTGTGTAAGTTCATGGACAAAGATATGCAGCTTGGAAGGATCATTTTTGAGATATGTAAATCTTGTAATGGATCCTGGAATAATATCTGTAGAAAACTCTCAAAAGGCATTTGAGTTGTATAGTAAGTTAAATAATGAAGTTTGGTTTACAGATTATCATCAATGCGAAGGAGTAGTTACCCTGTTTATAGAAGATATTAGGGTTGGGCCATAAAGCTCTTATAAGGAAATCATACATTTATATATAGAGTATATAATGTTATATAGTAAGTGTATAATATGGAAAACTATACAGATACAGAATATAGGATTTTAGGCAGTTTGCTGAGAAATCCTGTTGATAGCAGAAGTTTAAATCAAGTCTCAAAAGATACAAGATTGTCTTATGTCACTGTACATAAATTAGTTCCTATATTAAATAGAAGAAAGCTCATTAGATTGGAAATAAAAGGGAAATCCCATTTAATTTCTATAGATTTTGACAATGCTGATATAGAAAGTTTAAGCTCAGCAATGCTATATCAGAAAAATATTTTTATGAGAAAAAATATAAAAATATATCTCCTTAACAGGGATATATCAGAGTCTTTGTCTGGAAGATTTTATATTCTCATGCTTTTTGGAAGTTATGCAAAAGGAAAGCAAAAAGAAAATTCTGATATAGATCTTTTGTTTATCATTCCAGATAGAAAAAGTATAGATGAATATATGGAAAATATTGAAAGAGTTTTCATGCTATATCCGCATATTAAAAAAGATTTTAAAATAGTATCTGTAAAAGATTTTGAAGATATGCTAAATCAAAAATATACTGTTGGAAGGGAGATTTTCAAGAATAGTTTGGTGCTTTTTGGAACAGAACACTATTATGCTATGGTGAAAAAATATGTTAGAACAAAAGGATATTGAACAAGCTAAATATTTATTCAAGGAATGGGATATAAGTAATATATGGGATAACCCAAATACAGCATATATAGAACATTGTAAGAAAAAAGCTGAAGAATCTCTTTTTTTAGCAAAGTATTTATTAAATAAGATTGAGAAGACTAAAGAGCTAGAAAATAATGGAACGACAACTATTTGGATAGTTACATTAAGCTATTATTCAATGTTCTTTGAAGTAGAGTATTTATTAAGCATTGATAAAAGAAAACTTCCTACAGGTACAGAAAATACCCACAAAACAATATATCTAGCGTTTCTTTATTATTATGTCATTAAAGGCTCTGAATTAGAAAGAAATAAGCCAAAAAAAATAACAACAAGTAGAATGTCAAGAGCATTGTCTTTGTTTAAGGAAGTTCAAGACGAAAGCTTAGAGCTCCAAAGAATAGAAAAAAGTGTTAGAGATTTGAAAAAACAAAGGGAACAAAGACACTCTTTTACGTATCAAATGAGTAGATCAGCAGAGATTTCTGAGGCAAAGAACAGCATTTTTAAGGCATCTGAATTTAGAGAATTGATTGAAGAGTATATCTTGTCTAGAAGGGTGAAATAACATATATTTTCATGGAAATATATATTAGGTAAATACAAATATTGTAATAAACTTTGTACAGAAGCTTTCATATAATGAATGCTTCAAGCTTTCAGTGGGGGAATGGTTATGAAAATGAATAAAAATGATTTAGAAAAGATGCAGAAGATCTTTGCTAGAGACAGCTCTATAAAATTAGCGTATCTCTTTGGATCTTATGCAAAAGGGACTGCAGGAAAGATGAGCGATTTAGATATAGCTGTATTGTTAGATGAAAAGTTGACTAAAAGGCAATTGGATAAGAAGGAAAGAGAGACTAAAAAAATACTATCAACACTATTTACTAATTTTCATTTGGTTATATTTAACAAAGAAACAGATATTGTTTTTAAATATAACATTATAAAGGACGGATATTTGATAAAGAATGATACAATAAGACCTAGATTTGAGTATGAATTAATGAATATTTCTCTTGATGAAGAATATCATCGCAGATTTTGTAGTAGTATAAATAATGATGCAAAGAGCTTAGTTGATTGAATGAAATTAATGAACGAAAAAATTATTTTGGGAATAGTTGGGTTACTTGTAGTCTTAACTGCTTACTCACTTGGATCTGGATATGCAGGAGCTCAGATAGTTGGTGTTGGTACTAATAATACAAGCATATATTTATTTGAGAATTTGAATGTGACTGTTGTAGTGAATAATACAGCGCAGTATGATTTATTTACTCAGGTAGAATGTAACTTTTTTGATCCAGAAAATAATCTTATTAGTGTTAGAAGTGCTTGCAATCTTGTAGAAAAACGTGGCAAAAAAGATTTTTTAGTAAGAATTCTTCTTAATAAGCCAGGTGACTGGAAATTGCAGTCTTGTGTTGCTTATAGTTCTTTACAAGCTGAATGCAAAGATGCAATACCTCAACACACATATAAGTATGATCCTTATCTTACTGTAAAAACAAATCCAAGACCAAACTCTATACAGATAGTAAATCCTTCAGAGAGACAGATACTTTCAGGTATTCAGGAAATAACTGCTGTTCCTGCAGGAAATTATCAAAAATTGGAATTTGGATTTTCTTCAGGTGACTGTAGCAGTGTTAATAATAAAAGAGAATTAGATTTTTCATACATACCTGTAATTTATAACTGGAACACTACAGGAATAGAGGATGGAAATTATAACATATGTCTTTTCTTAAGTGGTTTTGGATTTAATTCTACAGCTTCAAGAAACATTACTATAGACAATTATAACTTTACATTAAATCCTAGTGTTGTTTTTAATCAAAGTGTAGTTGCTGGAGTAACTGTTAATTATACATTTAATTTGAAAAATAAAGGAGTTTCTGATACTTTTACATTGGTAAAAAATATCAATCCAACATCTGGGCAGTGGAATTCTAGAATGATCATAAATGATGTAGAAAGGACTTCTATAACTCTTGGAACAAATGAGGAAGCTTCTATTGTTATAAGTATTGATGTTCCTTTTGTAAATATTGGCGTAAATGCTTTAGTGAACCTTAGTGCAAAAAACTCTAAAAATGAAAATATTTATGTGCAGCAGTTTCTTAATGTAAGTGATAGAGTAAAAAGAGGACCTATAATATCTAATATTGCTTATTCTGATCATATAGAACAAGGACTTGAGACACAATTTGTTACAAGTATAAGAGATCCTGACGGTGACGATATTACAAGATCTTCTGTTTGTTACAATGAAAACTGCTCAAGCAAACTTTGTGATTTGTCTTATGAAGCAACTTCAGATCTTTACAAATGTAATTCTGTTAATCTGTCTTCACTTGCAACAGGAACTTATGATCTGTTTTTCACAGCAACAGATTCTACTGGTGTTAGAACTGTTGTTAAAAATTCTATAACTATTGATGTTCCTGTTCATATTGATATACTTTTACCTTACTTGAATGAAAGAGTTTCAGGAAATACTACAGTGAAAGCAGATGTCTACATGAGAGGATCTGTTGTAGCTTTATTAGGAATTGGTACTGATGCAGGGTGTACTGGTGTATCTTTTAGAGCAATGACAAGGGATCAATTAACAAATGGAAGTTTTGTTTCTATATTCAATACAGAGTCTGTAAATGATGGTAAATATTTTGTATGTGTGAAAGCTGTATCAGGTACAGAGGAGAGGTTTGCTTCTAGAGTTGTTTATGTAGATAATTATAATTTTGAAATTAATCCTATTTATCAAAATGCAGACATTGTTCCTGGCGCAAATATTGATCTTGATTATGTATTGGCAAATACAGGAAGAAAAGTAGTTTTTGATGTTCTTGGTGAACTGAATTCAAGTGATTTTCAGATAGTAGGATTTATTGTTGGCGGCAGGCTTATTGATAGACAGACACGTTTTGAATTGAATAGAGGAGAAAGCGTTAATATTTCAGTTAAAGTAGTAGCTAAGACTGATATAGGAAAAACAGGTATATTTTCATTAAAAATAACTTCTAACAGAGAAGAATTGAAAAGTAGAGCAGTTCTTTCTATAGCTTCTATCACAAATAATCCTCCTGTTGCAGAAAGTCTTATAGGAACAAATCCTATAGATAGTGGAAGCAGCCTTTCTGTATTACTGAGAGACATAAAGGACAAGGAGAATGATCTTATATCTAAGAAAAATGTATGTAATGATGAACAATGCAACACTGTTTTGTGTAGTTTGCAATTCAATTCAAATAATGACAATAAGTATAGTTGTCAGTATGTTGTAAATTCTGAATCAGGATCTTATTTCTATTATGTTGTTATTAAGGATGATAAAGGTCATGAAACAATATATATGAAACAATATTTTGTAAGAAATGTTCAGCAGCCTGTTTGCGGCGGAACTTTTTCAGGAGGATATTTTGAGTGTGTTGACTATTCTGCTTGTAATGATAAAGACTTTCCTCCTCCTTGTTATAAGAAGCAAGCTTTAGGAACAGACGGTTGTCTTAGAGGAAAAGTGTGTTGCAAGTCAGAACAAAAAGGATGCACTTCTTCACAAGGATGTAGTGTTAAGATTGTTTCTAAATCATGCATATATGATCAGGGAACAGACAGACTTAATGTATATTCAGGAATTGATTGGTATGGTGGAGGAACTTCTGATGTATTTGTTGGAACAAAGAAAAGCAATTTTTACACTCCTTATTCGTATGTTGATCAGCAAACTATAGACCAAGATGGTGTAATAAGAATACTTGCAAATGTCTACGGAGTAGACGGAAGCCTTTATTGCTCTAATGAAACTTATGTATATTGCTATAGATCTGTTAATCCTATACCTTTAACAGGTGTTAGTTTTATATATCCTGTTCAAGGAACTACAATAAATAGTATAGTTCCTTTACAGGTCGGCTTAAATGGGTTAGGTTCTGTTAGTTTTGCCTACTCTTTAAGAGATAGACAATGTTCTGGAGAAACATTCCAACCAATGTTTTGTGTAGGAAATATATGTAAAATAAATTTTGATAGTACAAAAATTGATGATGGAACTTATTATTTATGTGCTAAGGCAGAAGGAGAAAGAATACTAACAAACTACACTACAATAAATGTACAAAACTATGATTTTTCTGTTAGTCCTTTGGTATCAACTGCTAATGTTATTTCTTCTGATATATCTGAATATCCAGTTATAATAAAAAATACAGGAGGAGTTACAGATACATTTACTATAACTTCTTCAATAGATAAATGGAATGTATCTGTTTCTAAAGCAGGTGTTACGTTAAGTCCTGGGCAATCTGAAGAAGTTAAGATAATCTTAAGAGTTCCTGATGTTTCTGATGACCAAAAATCTACTGTTACATTAAGGATTGCAGGAAGCAAGAAAACTATAACTACTAAGAATGATTTTATTGTAAAAAGAGAAAGAAACTATCCTCCTAGTATAAAATTTGTCGGAGTAATAGTAAGTCCTGTAGAAGTTGGAAATTTCACAACATTTAGTGCATTGATATCAGATCCAGAAGGAGATAATGTAACTTCTAGAGTATGTAAAGATAGCAATTGTACTAATGTATATTGTAATATGAATGCAAATGGAGAATCTTATAACTGCTCTTATGACACTACAGACATGGTTCCAGGGACATATAGTTTTTATGTAGAAGCAAAAGATTATACAAAGACTGCTGTTACATCTGCTTATACATTTAATATAAAGGCAAATGATCCGTTACTTATTCCAGTTTATCTTACACTAAGAGATCCTCCTTCAAATTCTATTATAAAGGGGCAGAGATCTGTTGAAGTAAATGCAAATGGAACAAATGATGTTTTATTTGCTTATAGCAAAACAAGTAGAAATTGTCAAGGATCTTCGTGGTCTCAGATGAGCTGTATTTCTGGTGTTTGTACTACATCTTTTGATACTACTCAATTGGATGATGGAGATTACTATATATGTGCTAAATATAAAAGTGTAATCGCAACAAACTATCCTGTTACAATAAAGAATTATAATTTTAGAGTAGATCCTTTGTTTTCTAATAATTCTTTGAAAGCTGGAGCTTCAAATCAACTTATATACTCTATAAAAAATACTGGATATATTGTAGATTCTTATAATGTTACAGCTTCTATTGATAAATCTTGGATTGTTTCTGTTAACCCTAATCAAGTAGCTTTGCAAGATGATAGAACTGTAAATGTTATTATTAATTTAGATATTCCTGCTGGAGTTATAAATCAATCTACTAGATTATCTGTTGTTGTAAAGAGTTTTAAAACAGGTAGAACATCTACATCTGCTAGCAACCTAACAGTTACTGAAAGATCTAATACAGCACCTATGGTTACAAATATAACTGCTATTCCTGGTACAGTTGATATAAACTCTACTATAAAATTCACAGCAAACATTTCTGATATTGAAAATGATATTATACAAGAGAAGAAAATTTGTTTAGATGAGTTTTGTGAGTTAACTTTATGCAGTGATATGACTAGGGAGGGAAATAATTTTGTTTGCAACTACGTAGTTGGTCTTACTCCTAGAACTTATGAGTATTTTGTTATTGCAAGAGATTCTACTGGACAACTTTCTAAGTTTGCTGGTAGTTTTACTGTAAGAGCAAAACAAATATCTCAAGTACAGCAGAGCAATACTACTAATATTGTATCTATACCAAAACCATCTCCTAGAAACAATGAGAAACTTACGGTTTCAAATATATCTGTGTCTTCTGTAGATGGAAGCAATATTGAAGATAATATGATAGATGGATCTCAAAGTAGTTACTGGTCTACTAAGCAATTGCCTGCTACATTAATTCTTGATTTGGGAAGCCTTAAGGATATAAATGGTATTGGAATATATTCTACTTTTGGAAAGCCTGTAAATTACGATATTGAGCTTAGTCAAGATTGTACAAGCTTTTTTGCAATGCAAAGCGTTACAAATGCAGCTTATACTGATGATTGGAATTTAGTTTCATTCAAAAAGACTGCTGCAAAATGCGTCAGAATAACTATCTCAAAGACTGATGGTAATGCTGCAAGCATATCAGAGTTTCATGTATATGCTTCAAGAGCTGTTGCATCAGAAGAAGAAAAACCCGCACCAACTCAAGGATTTGACTATACTTTATTTGTAGTTATTGGAATAGCTGGAGCAGCAGGTGTCTTATTGTTTATATTTAGAGAGCCTTTAGTAGATAGAGTAAGAGAAACTATATTTAAATTAAAATACGGCGATTGAAATATATTATTGGATGTGATTTTATGAGGAGAGAGATTAAGAGAGATATTGAATTTGCTATTAATGAATTGAAGAAAATAAAAGAGGTTAAAGCAATATATTTATTTGGGTCTCAGGCAACTGGAAAAGCAAAGCCATATTCTGATATAGATATCTGCGTATTTACAAAGCAGCCTCTTTCAAGAAGGATAAAATTAAAAATATTTGGTGAAAGCTCAAAGAGAATATCTATAAGCCTTTTTCATGAGCTTCCTATTTACATACAATATAGGGTTTTGAGAGATGGAAAAGTATATCTTGTAAAGGATCAAGGAATGCTTCATGATATTACTGTCTCAACTATGAACAATTACTTAGATTTCAAACCTACCTTAGACAGTTATTCTGAAATAACATTAAGAAATCTGTGATAAAATGATAGACAATGAACGAATGAAGATAATAATAAATGAAATGGAACATTATCTAAATGAAATAGAAAAGATAGGAATAAAATCAGAATCTGATTTAGATTATTTAAGATTTCCAGCAATATCTATGAATCTTCTATCTTTGGTCAATAAAATTATTGATCTTGGCGAAGAATTATTGGCGGGTAAAAAGCTTGGAATGCCTTCAACATATCGAGATGTTTTTGTGATTCTTGAGAAAAACAATTTAATAAACAGTAGTCTATCAAAGAATCTTCAAATCTTGGCAAAATATAGAAATATTTTGGCACATGAATATGGAACTTTATATAAAAAAGATATAATTTTCCTATTAACCAAGCTCAGATATGTAAAAGAATTTGAAAGACTTGTAAAAAAGATGATCTGATATGAAGTTACCAATAACAGCAATCGTATTAATTGCAGTAATAGTGATGGTTCTTGTAGTTTTTGTTACTTTCTTTTACTCTTCAGCAGGTGCTAAGATGAATGAAGCTGAAGCAGAAAAGGTGTTTGCTCAACAATGCTTAGATTTATGTAAGCAAGCAAAAGATAAGGGATATGCGTTTTTGATAGGGTTGTCTGAGTCTCACCCGCAATTTATTTCTGCTTGTCAGACAAAATATGGTACAGGAGCGCCTAATGAATGTCTAGGATTTTGTGGTACAGGATGTAATATAGTTGCTTCACCTCAGCAAGAGCTATGTGAAAAATCTAGAGCTATGGTAGGAGATTTTAATGAAAATTGTAATAGATTGGCAGCACTGACTAAATATACAAGTGTAGGAGCTAGTTGCGATAAATGCTAGATTATTTTTGATTAGAAAGACAGCATACAGGTTCTTTGCCTGGTAAGTATTTTGTAATTACAGTTCCCTCTTGAGTTTGCTCTGTGTTAATATTTTCGCATTTGGCGTTGCTTGTTATGCCTTCTTTGCATGATGTAGTACAAACCCCACCTGCTGTTTTACAGTCTTTTATGTTTGTTATCGCTGTTCCTGAGTATGATATAAAGAATACACCTAGAACAACTGAAACAAGCACTACAATAATTATCAACCCAACTGTCTTTATTTCTAATGCCATTATACAATATATATATGGTTCTAAATAAAACTATCATATGAAAATTGTTTATACATTAATCCTAATTGCTTGTATTATATTTCTAAGTATTCCTGGATTTTCCCTGACTTTTGACATATATTCTGAGAAAACCGTTTCTCATAAAAGTGATTTCAATGAATTAGCTAAAAAATATAATTTTAAGATAACCTTTCCAGACGATTTTGATACAGGTTGTAAGGTATACAAAGGATGCTATATTTCAGTTGCATATGACGATGAAACAGTGCAGGTACTGAGAGATCCTTTCAACTGCAATTATATATCTGATTCTGAAATAAACGCAATACTTGATAAAATTGATTCAAAAGATCCGGAAGAATTTCTAAAAGAAACTATGAAAAGAATAGCTCAAAAAGAAACTGAGAATAAATCAATAGATTTATCAAGGATTTTTGCAGGTTTGTTTGGAATGGCGCAGGATGATTAAAATGAACAAATATATTTTTATGACAGTTTTCTTAGGAATTTTTGTAGTCTTGGCTTTGCCTTTGTTTGCTGATCTTCCAGGAAACAATTACTGTACAAAGTCAAGTGATGCATCATATGGTCAAGCATACAACAATGGAAAACTAACCTCTGTATGCAATTACGGGGAACGATGTCTTGTTACTGGAGGAATTGCAAACTGCCAAAAATGCCAAAAGACTGATGGAAAGCTGATTGTAATAATATTGGCGGGAAATGAATATAACAAAGGGTTTGAAGGCAGATTTCATAGAGTTGCCGAGGAAATTAAAAAAATATTTGATAATGATATTCCAAGAGTTTATGGAATAAAAGTACAAACATATTTATTCGAAGCTGGAGAAAATGATTATCCGCCTGCTGATTGCCTTGGTATCATTCCACCTATAGGAGTAGCTCTTATACATGAGAAAGTTACTGGACAAAGATTCACAGATAAAATAGCAAATATATATAAAAGTGCAAACAGCAATGATGTAGTCTTGTTTTACTATACGGGCCATGGAGGTAAGCTTTCTATGGTTGCCTATGGTAAAGCATGGGGACTTTCTTACAGAGAAGTTGGAATAAATCATGTCTTGGGATGGATCATATCATCAAAAGCAAAAAAGAATATATTTGTTCTTAGTACATGCCATAGTGGCTCTTGGGTAGATTACTTTAGAAATAGTGAGGAACTGTTTCATCATAGGCTTGATGACAAGGTTGTTGTAGTAAGCTCAACAAGAGGTGATACACTTTCTTGCGGAAGTCAAAATACTGCATACACTTTTACAGAACTTTTGGCAAAGGGAGATGATATATCCTTCAAGTCAATCATGAGTAAAATTCCAACTAAAGATTCTGGATACTACAAAACAGGCATTTTTTCTAAAACGCGGGTAATAAATGAGCTTCATATGTATGCAAACAAGGGGGATTATTTGTTTCCGGATTTTTGCCAAGAATAGTTCTATTTAAACCAGTTAGGTTTATAAGGGTTTGTAACCTATAGATAATAACTAATTGGGGTTATTTAGATAGGTATTTAAGAGCCTTAAAATCCAAATAATCCTATTATATATTCAATTTGTTAGTGGTTTCAAATGGTAGAAAATGCTCAAATGAGAAATCTCATTAGTATGCGAAATGAACTCAAAGAGTTTATTTGCATCTCACATTCTAATCGAATGTGAAGATTTTCCACAAATCTTATTATATTAAAAATATATGAAAAAGTGATCTAATGGAAAAGAAAAAAATACTTGTAACATCTGCATTACCTTACGTAAACGGGGTAAAACATTTGGGAAATATTGTAGGATCTATGCTTCCAGCAGATGTTTTTCACAGATTTCTAGATCTTATGGAAACTGAAAATATTTTTATATGTGGAACTGATGAACATGGTACACAGACTGAAATTGCTGCTTTAGGAGAAAATCTAAGTCCTGCAGAATATTCTGAGAAATACTATAAGATACAAAAGGAAATTTATGATAGATGGAACTTTGATTTTACATTTTTTGGTAGAACTTCTTCTAAATCTCATGTAGAAATTACACAGCAATTTTTTAACAGCATTTATAAAAATGGTTATATTGAAAAAAATGATCTAACACTTCCTTTTTGTAAAGATTGTAAAATGTTCTTGGCAGATAGGTATATAGAAGGTACTTGTCCAAATTGTCAGAATGATAAGGCAAGAGGAGATCAATGTGAACAATGCAGTAAACTTATTGATCCTTCTGAGTTGGTAAATCCTAGATGTAAGATATGTGGAAAGAGTGATATATCTTTCAAGAAAGAAAAACATTTGTTCTTGGATTTGACAAAACTTCAGGAAGAACTTAAAAAATGGATCATGAAAAATAAGCAATGGCCTACTGGTACAAGAAATTTTGCTTTGTCTTGGCTTGAAGAGGGCTTAAAACCAAGATGTATAACCAGAAATTTGAAATGGGGTGTAAAAGTTCCGTTAAAAGGTTATTCTCATTTGGTTTTCTATGTATGGTTTGACGCTCCTATAGGATATATTTCTATAACAAAAGAAGGATCTGTTGATAAAGTTGCTAAGAAAAAGATAAAGAATTGGAAAAAATGGTGGGCTGATTCTCAAGTTTATCATTTCTTAGGAAAAGATAATATACCATTCCATACAGTTTTTTGGCCAGGAATGATTATGGCTGCTAAATCAAAATCAACAGATTATAATCTTCCGCATCTTGTTCAAGGATATGAATACTTGAATTGGCAGGATGAAAAATTTTCAACTTCAAGGGGAATAGGTTTATTTAGTGATGATGCTTTAGAGATGTTTCCATCAGATTATTGGAGATTTTATCTAATCTCTATTCTTCCTGAAAAAAAGGATAGTAATTTTGAATGGAATGAATTTCAGAGTAAAATAAACAATGAATTAATTGCTAATTATGGAAATTTGTTTTATAGAACAACCTCTTTCATAGAAAAACATTTTGGAAAGGTTCCAAGACCTTTGAAACCTGGAACTGCTGAAAATGAGATGAATGAGAATATCAAAAAAAGTTTAGATAAGATAAAAGATTATGTATCAGAAGTTAAGTTAAAGGATGCTTTGAAGGAATGTCTGAATATATCAGATGAAATAAATAAATATTTCCAGATAAAAGAGCCTTGGATAATGGTAAAAGATAAGAAAACAAGGAAATATGCTGCCTCAACGTTATACTATGCTACAAATGCTTTGGTTACTGCTACCTATGTATTAAAGCCTATTATGCCACAGACAATAAACCAAGCAATAAAATTCCTAAATATCAAGAATGGAGACAAGATAAAATGGAAAGATTTGAATAAACAATTGATAAAACCTGGTCATACATTAAAATCAATAATCCTTTTCCAAAAAGTGGACGATTCTGAAATAACTAAGCTTAAACAGAGGAGATAGTGTGGATCAATTGGATTCTAAAAAATTTCAAATAAAGAATTTAGATGAAATGATGAATTATTCATCACCTCATTCTTTTTATAAAAGTGAAAAATATTGTGAAGATAGAGCTAGAGTAGATTTATCAATAACTTATATTATTGTAGATAACTTTTCTAGAAATTAATTTTATTTATTAGGTTTGCTAAAAGGACTTGATGCTATTTCTACTATATCTTTAGCCATCTCTTTTAATTCTACGGGATCTGGTGTAGTAAATACTTGAGATTTTCTTCCAAGACTATAATACTTTTGATGTGGATTTTCTTCTCCCCTGTACATATCTGCTAATATTTTTCCAGACATCATTGCTTCTGATATTGTAGGAATCTTTCCTGCTACAAAAATATCTCCAACTTTATCTACTATAGGAAGTGCATCTGCTGTAAGCTCCATAGGCCCATACCATTTGTATTCTATTTTAACACCTTTCAAGTAAGGGAACCATTTATGAAGTTCTTGTTCTAGTTCTGCTGTTTTTCTTTCAAATAAATTTTCTGCCCATCCATAACATATTGTCCAAGTTCCTCCAAGTAAAACTCTTCTACTATCTTCTGCAATAGCAGTTCTTCCGTAATGGTATAACATTCTATTGTCCAAGAATTGAACGTCTGTTGTAGTTTCTCCTGATCTTAGAACACCTAAAGAATTTCTTAAATTATCTAATTGAGTATCATTTAATGGTTCAGTACATATTACATATTCTCCTATAGTAGGTACTGGAGGAAGCCACTTATTTACTCCAAATTGAGATGGAACGTTTTGTCCTGTTAAGAATAAAGTTTTGTAACGTAACTTTTTATCTCCTACCTTTATTGTTTTGTTTCTTTTATCAACAGCAGTAACTTTTGAATCTTCATATATTTCTACTCCTCTTGCTGCTAAATACGTAGCTAATTCTGTGGAAAACTTAGTAGGATTTATCATAAAGTCTTCTCCATCTCTCATGCTAAAATAAAATCCTGGAATTCCTGGTCTTTTTTGATCAAGAAATGCTGTTGTAAAGCCTGCTGCATGTCTTGTTTCTATTTCTTCTAAGAATTCTGTTTCATCTTCATATGTTTCACCCATTTGAAGGCTTTCTGTAGGTTGGTAATCTGCTCTTAGATGCCCATTTCCTAAAGATCCTTTTGGTGAAACAAGATCTCTTATATTATTTGCGGAATCTATATTTGATTGCCAAATATCTCTAACAGTTTGCTCATCTTTGTACATTCCTTGTAAGTCTAAATATGTTGGCTCAGTACACGCACAAATACATCCTGTACTTCTTCCTACTGCTTTTCCTATTAGAGAACCATCAACAACTGTAATATGACTTGGGCTATATCCTGCTTGAACAAGATGGTATGCAGTTGATAATCCTGCAACGCTTCCTCCTACTATTACTAATGGAGAATTATTATTTTTAGAATCTCCTAAAGAAGGATATTTTCTCGTAAGACCTGCTGTCCATAAAGTATCTCTATATCCCATTTGATCTTTTTTACCAATCATTAATAACCCCAATTTAATACTTCTACCTAAATACTATTTAAAGACTTCTATATTAGTTACCTTTAAATAGTTACTTAAAATGTTTAGAATAAATTATTTTTTAATACTTGTAGCAAACATCCAGTTTTCTACAAATGATGGAATAAAAACCTGTTTTATAGAAATATTTTTAAAATTATCTTTTATTATTTCTAGTATGAAATCTCTCAAATCTTTTTCGTAGTATGAACCAAGTTGGATAGATATTACACCATTTTTTTTAAGAGAATTTTTGATGTCTAAGAATAATGCTTTGTAGAGATCTTTTTCTCTTGATTTTGTCATCATTTCAGGATCAATCAGATCAACTATAACAGCGTCTAAATCTTTCTCTTTTTTTATGACTTTTGTAGCATCTTCTATCATTAAACTAGTTCTTTTATCTTCAAACGCAGATTTACAAACTTCAGGAAGGTATTTTTTACAAACATCTATAACGTCTTTATCTATCTCAATCATTATTGCTTTGTCTACTTTATGGGTCAACACTTCTCTAAGAACTCCTCCGTCTCCACCTCCAAGAATAGCTATTTTCTTTGTGTTTGGATTTATTTTAAAAATAGGATCAACTAATGATTTATCATATATAACTGAATCTGATTCGCATATCTGAAGAACCCCATCAAGAAATAGTGCTTTTCCAAATTCTGGAATTTCTATTATTTCTATTTTTTGAAACTTGCTTTTTCCAGAGTAAATAACTTTCTTTATTACATAGTTCTGAGAAAAGCCTTTTCTTACTATTGAATCTGTCCATTCTGTCATAAAATATTAGCTGTTTTATAAATATATATAGTAATTTTAATTACAATCTTTAAATAAATGTTTAACATATATTTAACATAGGTGATTTAATGCAAGATATGAAAATAAGAAAAATAGGAAATTCCTTAGGTGTTATATTTCCAAGTGATTTTGTAAAGGAAAGAAAATTACATGAAAACGAGAGAGTTGCCGTAAATGTAATTAAGAAGGGAGATTTAACAAAGTTATTTGGGTCTATGAAATTTAAAGAAAGTGCACAGAAAATTAAAGATGATGCTAGAAGGGGTTGGGATTAATGTATTTCTTTGATACTTATGCTTTCATAGAAATTCTTAACGGTAATCAAAATTATACAAAATATGAAAATACACAAATGCTTACTTCTAGGTTTAATTTAATGGAACTTTATTATATAATTATTCTTAGGTTTGGTAAGCAGAAAGCAGACGAAGTTTATGATCACTTATTAAAATATGTTATGTATGTAGATGATGCTACAATAAAAGATGCTATGATGTTTAGACTTGCCAATAAAAAGAAAGGGTTATCTTATGTTGATTGTATAGGTTATGTTATTGCTAAAACAAATGGACTAAAATTTCTTACAGGGGACAAACAGTTTGAAGGAATGGATAATGTAGAATTTGTTAAATGATTCTAAAAAGGTGCTATAAATGATGTTATCATAGCTATTACAAGAAGAGCTGATATTACTACAGTTAACCAGCCTACAATATTTACTATTTTTCCATTTGTATAGTTTCCTAATACTTCTTTGTCATTACACATTTTCATTAATATGTATACTATTATCGGTGTCAATATTCCTGATATAACCATAGATATTATCATTGTTTGTATTGGATCAAGTCCTATCAATATTAAACCAGCACCTAGCGCAAGACTCACTGTGAAAACAGAATAAAACATCTTTGCTTTGTCTAACTTTTTACTAACACCGCTTTCCATTCCAAAGGTTTCTGTAATTCCATATGCTGTTGCTATTGGTAAAACAGCTGTTGCTATCATTGATGCTGCGAATAATCCAATTGCAAATAAAGAAAATGCAAAATCTCCTGCAAGGGGTTTTAAGGCTAGAGCTGCTTCTTTTGCTGTGCTTATATCATGAATACCTGAGGTAAACAATACTGCAGCAGATGTAAGTATAATAAAATATGCTACTACACCACACCATACTGCACCTACTTGAGCTCCAAAGCGGGATTCATCCATTTCTTCATCTGATTTTGCTGCTTCTAACTCTGCTGAAGTGTAATAGTAATATATGTATGGGCTTACGGTTGCTCCTATCATTGCAACTGATGTAAAGAAAAATGCTCCTGTAAGTTCTATATGAGGGACCAATGTACCGATTATAAGATCTATTAATGATGGGTTTGATATGAACGCAACTATTACATATGCTAGTAGACCCAAAGATAGTGCTATCAATACTTTTTCAACTTTTGCATAGCTTCCTCTGACTACTAAAAACCATACAGCTAGTGCAAGAGGTATTATGAATAGTTTGTAGTTTACTGATGTTATTAGCTCAAGAGCTACTGACATCCCTGCTACATTTGCAGCAACAACAGCTACATTTGCTATGAATAATGCAACTACTAATACAAGAGCTACTCGTGCACCATATCGCTTTCTTATCATTGATCCTATTCCTTTTTTTGTAGTTGATGCTATTCTTGCGCACATATCATGAACAGCAACAAGCATTGGTATACTAATTAGCATTAGCCATAGAAGTTTGTAACCATAACCAGCGCCTATTGCAGAATATGTAGCTATGCCACCAGCGTCATTTCCTGAAGATCCTGCTACTATTCCAGGGCCTACAGATCTAAACCTATTTTTATGATTTTTTTCATTGTTTGTAGGCTCAGATGAATCAGTCATATCTTTATTTCATCTAGGATTAGATAAATAGTTTCTTATATTTCTTAGTTTCTCTTAATGACTATATCATCAAGGTTTATTTACCCTGTTTACAATATATATTGAGGTCAATTTACTCTAAAAATTAACAGGTGAATTAAAGATGAAAAAATACTTCATTATTCTTTTATTAGTTTTGTTTGTTTCTGTCGGGTATTCTTTAGAGGCTAGTGTAAATATTTATGAAGATTCTCAAAATTCTATTCCTTCTAATGTTTTTGGAAACGGATCTTTGGTTTATCTGACTGCATATAATGGAGTAAGTTGTTGCAGCTCAGTCAATGCAGAAGTCTATAATATTGATGGAAAAATAAACGTTACTCTTATTGACACTAAAAATAATGGATTTTATAAGGGAAGTTTTGTAGTTGGTTCTGACGCTACAAATGATTCTTTAGATTACATACATTCAGAAGATAACGGAACGGTTGGTATCTTTATTTTATTTACTCAACTGTCAAATGGAACAGCAGAGATAAATATAGATTATGGTAAACCAGATGTTGTAAATGTTACTGGAACTTTTCAAAATGGAATTTTATTAAATTGGACAACTTCTTTTGATAAGAGTGGAATTTATAGGTATTTGATCTATAGGTCTGAAAATAACATTACTGACAGTGATCTTATCTACAGCTCTAAAGATACTAGCTTTAGAGATAAAAATGTAATTGATGGAAAAAGATATTATTATTCTGTCAAGGCTGTTGATTCTGTTGGAAATAAGGGAGATTTTTCAGAAGCCATTTATGTAGATACTCCAGATGTTAGTCCACCAAATGAGATAAATGATCTTTTTGCAAAAGGAATATCTGGTGGAAGAATTGTTTTGAATTGGTCTAAACCTTATGAAAATACTCAGCTTGATTATTATCTAGTTTATAGAAGCATTTCAAGCAATTTTTCAAATGTAAGTTATTATTCAAATATTTCATCAGAAGGGTTTTTAGACCAAAACATTTCAGATAATGTTGTATATTATTATTTTGTTATTTCTGTTGATAGGTCTGGAAATTCAGCAAAGATGTCTAATCTTGTCTATGCTTCTTCAGATGCTACTGCTCCTAAAAGAATAGATAATCTTGCAGCTTACTTAGGATATAATGGTACTGTTAAACTGAGTTGGAAAACTGACTGTAATTGCTCTTTTAGAGTGTACAAATCTGTGTTTCCTATAAATTCAATAAAAGATCTTGAAGGATTATCATTTGTTGAAACAAAAGAAATGAATTATAGTGATAAGCTAAGTAGTAGTTATTATTATGCTGTTGTTGCATTTGACGAATTTATGAATAGCGCTAATATATCAAATATTGTAAAAGCTGACCCAGATCTTATAGCACCTTCTAGTGTTAAAGAATTAAATATAGTCTCAGATTCTAATAAGAAAATTATTCTTTCTTGGCAGCCTTCTTCATCAATAGATCTAGATTATTATGCTGTTTATAGATCTGTAAATGGAAGTGTTCAAATTTATACTACTACAAATAAGACAGAATATGTAGATTACTCTGTTTCTAATGGTCAACTATATTATTATTTAATAAGGGCTGTTGATAAATTTGGTAATGAGGATAATAATACAAACTTTGTAAATGCTACTGCTATTGATGCATATGTAATGCTTGAAATAAGCTATCCTGCTAATAATTCTCAATTATCTCAGGATAGAGTTGCTGTTATAGGAAAAACAGACTCAGATTCTATTGTAAAAATAAAAAACGTTATTAATGGCTCTGTTTTTGAGTCAGATGCTATTGTTGACAAAAACGGATTGTTTATAGGTTATGCTCCTTTAGGAGATGGATTTAATGGAATTGAGGTTAGTACAAGGGATGTAAGTGGAAATGAGCAAAAAGAATATGTTTTGTTAAATAATAAGTTTCTCCAAACATCTCATGTAAGTTTAGATAGCTCTTTGGAAAATTTAAAAGTAGTTGTTTACAATAGTACTGTAAATAATACTATATCTGCCGATCCAGCTGTTATAACAGAACTTGCTAGAACTGATCCTAATATTGTTAATGAGAAGAATAATATTGAAAATTATATAACTGGAAATACTGTTCCTGCTGATTTGTCTATACCGTTTATTGTTATTTTTGCTGTAATATTGTCTATAGCTTGTTTTGTTGTATACAAAAAATTCCTGAAAGATAAAGTATTGTATAATGGAATAAAAAAGGTAACTATTTAGCTCAATAGCGAAATCTTGATTTACTTGGGATTCTAATTGATTAGATGCATGAACATTGTAAAGATTGTCATGAGAATTGTATTCCGAGAGAAGAGTTTGAACGTGTTGTAAATGGTCTTCTTGCAAAA
>JACRAC010000015.1 GCA_016213555.1 Candidatus Aenigmatarchaeota archaeon
ATCATACCAATGAGCTCTTGAAAATATTTCAGAAAGAATACAACAGCACACCACACTCAAGTCTTAAATATTTGTCTCCACTACAAGTATTTAGAGCCAAGCAAAGTAGTGGACTCGTATGGGCTGTCAGTTAACAGCTAGTGAAATAATATGAAGATATCTATTTTCTACACTTCCAGAGATAATCATAGCATATTTATGATGATCTTTTGATGTATATTCTGCTCCAGAAAGGCCATTTACTGTATCAGAGGGAGAACCTAAAAGCATAGCTCCTAAAATATATATAGTTACTAATCCTGACCTAAAACAATTCTTAAAATTTGTCATTAAATATTATTTACAGATAGACAACTTAAACCTTTCTGTATAGTTTTTTATCTTAGAAATAGATAAGTTATATTATGAAAAATGTGGATATAGCAAAGATTTTCTATGATGTAGCCATCTATCTTGAAATGAAAGATGAGAACATATTCAAGATAAGAGCATACGATAAAGCAGCCCTTACGGTTGAAAGTCTGCCAGAAGACATTGAAATTATTTATAAAAGAGGAGGATTAGAAGCTCTTCAAGAACTTCCTGGTATTGGAAAAGCCATTGCAGAAAAAATAGAAGAGCTTTTGACAACTGGTAGACTAAAATTTTATGAAGAGCTGAAAAAAGAAATCCCTGTTGATATAGATGGTCTTAGAAGAATAGAAGGAATGGGTCCTAAAAAAATACTTATTCTTTATAAAAATTTGAACGTAAAAAATATTGAAGATCTTGAAAAAGTTGCAAAAGCTGGAAAAATCCGCGATTTAGATAATTTTGGTGAAAAAAGCGAGCAAAAGATATTGAAAGGAATAGAATTTGTAAAGAAAAGCAGCGGAAGATATCTTATAGGTCATATATGGAATCTAGTAATTGATATAGAATCTCGTCTTAAGAAATTACCTTATGTAAAGCAAGCAATAGTGGCGGGTTCTTTTAGAAGAAGAAAAGAAACTATAGGAGATATAGATGTTCTTGTAACATCTGATCAACCTGAAAAAGTAATGGACTTTTTTGTAAAGATGCCAGAAGTAATGGATGTGTTTGGAAAAGGAAAAACAAAGTCTACTGTTATATTAAAAAATGGTATTGATGTTGATCTAAGAGTTGTTCCTGAAAGAAGCTATGGAGCAGCTCTAAATTATTTTACAGGAAGCAAAGAACATAATGTAGCTTTAAGAAGAATAGCTATTCAAAAAGGACTGAAACTTAGTGAATACGGATTGTTCAAAGAAAGCAAATTCATAGCTGACAAGAAAGAAGAAGATGTTTACAAAGCTCTTGGATTGAAGTATATAGAACCTGAGTTGCGTGAAAACAACGGAGAAATAGAAGCTTCTCGTAGCGGAAAACTACCTGACTTGATTCCATACAAAAGTCTAAAAGGAGATCTCCAGACACAGACAACATGGACAGATGGCTCTTCTACTATAGAAGAAATGGCGTTATACGGAAAAAACTACGGTTTAGAATACATTGTTATAACAGACCATACAAAATCTTTGGCCATGACAGGTGGTCTAAATGAAGAAAAACTGGAAAAACAAGGAAAAGAAATAGAAAAAATAAATAAGAGATTAAATAGCTTTACAATACTCAGAGGCGCAGAAGTAAATATTATGAAAGATGGCAAGCTTGATATAAAAGATTCTTGCTTAAAAGACCTTGATGTTGTTGGAGCTTCTGTTCATTCTAATTTTAATATGACAAGAGAGGAAATGACTAAGCGTGTAATAAATGCAATGGAAAATGAAAATGTAGATATAATATTTCATCCAACAGGACGTTTAATTCAAAAGAGAAAAGCTATCGAGCTTGATATTGAAAAAATAATAGATGCTGCCAAACGTACTGGTACTATTTTAGAAATAAATGGTCAGCCTGAACGTTTAGATCTAAAGGATGAACATATACGTATGGCTGTAAAGGCTGGTATCAAACTATGTATAGATAGTGATGCTCATGACAAATTGCAGTTTCCTTTATTAGAATTAGGTATTGCACAAGCCAGAAGAGGCTGGACAGAATCTAAAGATGTTATCAATACTCTTCCTATGAAACAAATGTTAAAACATCTGAAATGATTAAACAGCTACTAATTCTTTTATAGTAGGCTGTTCAAACTTTTCTTCTTCTGTTGGTTTTTCTGTAATAGATCTGTTAAAGTTATCTATTATTTCTAAATATTTATCAGGTTCTTTAACCCTTTTTCTAACAAGACCCATTTTTAATATTCTATAAAGTTCTTCTCCTAGTATTGTATCTCCATTTTTGCTATTGTTGTTAAAAAATATCTTAGGCAGACCCATTGCTAACATTTCCTCTCTTGTATAATGATGACCAAAATCATAAACAACTTCTAAATCTTCTGGAATAACTATTCTTTTCTTTGATCTTATTGTAGTATATTTAGGTAACTTATCTAACTGACCAGCTGATCTTAAAGCTCTATAAAGATTTCCAGGAATTTGAGATCTCGATACTCCAGAAAAATAAGTTTGATAGTGTTTTAGAGGATCTCCGTCAAAAGGAACTTGTCTACCTTTATTTGCTTTAGCCCTTTTCGCCTTTGATTTAGCTCTGCTGTATGCATTATCAATAGATTTAGTGCCGCATTTTAATTCAGATGCCATATCTTTGTAACTCTTTCCTTCAAGTCTTCCTCTAATTACATATAGCTCTAAATCTGATAATCCATTAAATGCCATCTTTTTTAGTTCATCCAATGCTTCATTGTCTATAATATATTTGTCAGGTTCCTCCTCAGACTTTTGAGCTATGACACTTATAACAAGGTCAGAGTCATCATTTGAATAAAGAGCAGCCTCAAATCTACTTGAGTTGTTTAGAGGTCCTTGTGTGGGTCTATCATGTTTCGTTACAACTTGTTGTATCTGCCTTGTTATACAAAGTTCTGCAAAAGGTCTAAACTTATCATTTTTTTCAGAGTTATAGTCTCTTATTGCTTCATATAATCCTATCATACCTTCTTGAATAATATCATCACTATCACCTCCTTTAACAAAATAAGATTTTGCTCTTGATTTTATTGCAGGAATATATTTACCTATAAGAGCTTCCATAGCGGGTTGATCTCCATTTTTTGCCAAGGCTACAAGGATCTCATCAGTATCAGAAGGTCTGCAATATTTTTGCATATACACAATTAGAACTAGTATATTTAAGCTTTCTTTATCACGCCATTCTTAGGGCATATTTTACTTAGAAAACATTGAGAGCATATAGGTATAGGTGCTTTGCAAAAAGCTCTGCCATGGGATTTTAGATAAAAAGGAATGGTTTTCCATTCGCTTTTAGGAAAGAGCTTCATCAAATCTTGTTCTATCTTTTCTGGCTGCTTATTAGAAGTCCATCCAAGTCTATATGACACACGAATAACATGCGTATCTACAGTCACTCCTTCTATTATATTAAAGCCGTTTTGAAGAATAGCATTTGCAGACTTTCTTCCAATTCCAGGCAATTCTATTAACTCATCCATCATACTAGGCACTTTGCCATTGTATTTTTCCTCAAGAATTTTGCATGATGCTTTTATATTTTTAACTTTGTTTTGGTAAAATGTGATGGGTTTTATTATGGTTTCCAGCTCTTTAACATCTGCTTCAGCATAATCTTTAGCAGTTCTATATTTCTTGAACAATTCTTTTGTACAGTCATTTACAACAGTATCTCTAACTTGGCTAGAAAGTATAGTAGCTACCATCAACTCTAAAGGATTTGAAAATTCAATATAGTGCTTAGAATTTGGATAGTTTTTCTTCAATAGCTCCAAAGGGTTATCCATAAAAATATTGATAAAGTCGTCTTTATATCCTTTTCTTAAGAATTATTTATTAAAAATATAGTAGGTGTTAGTAAAGTAGTTAAGAAGAGTTCTATAGAATTTTTGTCTATAAGCTTAATCTAATTCTTTATTTATCTACTATTAAAAAATTAGGTGAAATAAAATGGCTTTCGGAGGAAGAAGAGGAGGCGGAGGCGGAGGCAGAAGTTTCGACAGAGGCCCTCGCGAGATGCACAAAGCTGTTTGTTCAGATTGTCAGAAGGAATGTGAAGTTCCTTTTAAGCCAACTGAAGGACGTGAAGTTTGGTGCAAAGATTGCCTTGCAAATCATAAACAACCAAGAAGATTTTAAGTAAAAACTAATTTACATTAGTTAAAAAACTTACGATCTATTTTATTTTTTATTTTCAAATTCTATTTTTATAAAAATTACTTTTATCTGCTAAAAAGCAACATATTTCAATTATAAGTAAAGACTTTACTATAAAGGTAATGTCTTTATATTTAGGAGCTATAAATGCATTTTTGCGACTTTATATCCTTTTACCCATCTATAATTATAGTAGTGTATAAAATTAGTTAGACTGATTCTATAGATTATTTTTACAAATCTAGAGAAACAAATCTATCAGTAGAGTCGCTACGAATAAAAAATTAGGTGAAATAAAATGGCTTTCGGAGATAGAAGAGGAGGCGGGGGTTTCGACAGAGGCCCAAGAGAAATGCATAAGACCGTTTGTTCAGACTGTCAGAAGGAATGTGAAGTTCCTTTCAAACCAGTCGAAGGACGTGAGGTATGGTGCAGAGACTGCCTTCCAAAACACAAACAATCAAGAAGATTTTAAGTACTAGATAACTAAATAAAATTAGTTTTATTACTTACTATCGTTTCTTTTTTATTTTAAATTTACTTTATATTTTTCATTTCTTGCAAACAAACATACTGAAATTATTTAATTCAATTATCTTTCCATCTTCTTCCATCATTCCTTCTACTATAGTATATACTTCTCCCATAACTTTTTTCCATTCTTCTTCTGAAGGAACTCTATTAAGAAAGTTTGTATAATTTTGTATATAATTTAAATATTTTTTGACAGATTCTCCATCATCTATAAGTAATTCATCTCTAAAAGTTATATCTTCTACTTCTCTAAAATTTAGTTTAAGTGAAGAAAAGTCTTCTGATACAAATCTTCTTTGAATATATAGTGGAGATAAACTTGCCTTTTTTGCAGCTTCTGATATTATTTTATTTACTACAGGTCTGGATGATCTTGAGTTTATAGTAACTATATATAATCCTCCATATCCAAGACATCTGTATGCTTTGCAATTACCATATCAAAAGTATTACTTGGAAACTTAAGATCTTCTGCACTTCCTTCATAGAATTCTATATTCAATCCTTCTCTTTCACTCTCTTCTATACCAGGCTTTAACATCCCTGGATTAAAATCAACTCCTATTAATCTTCCTCTAAAACCTTTTTTCTTTAGATATATAAGTAAATCTCCATTTCCGCATCCAACATCAAGTATCTGCTCTGTATCAGAAGTTATACGTTCATATATTTTTCCTTTGATATCAACAGCCCCAAGTGAAAAAAGACCTTTCCTAGCTTTTAGTCTTTCATCATTTTGATACTCTCTCTTTTGATGTTCATCATGATAGTGGTCTAATGGCATAATATTTCTTATAGACTATGCTTTTAAACGCTTTAGAAAAAATATCATTATTGATATTATGTTAGAAAACTTATCAAATAAGATCAAGGACGCCCTAGGAAAGATAACTAAAATGGGTAGTGTAGACAAACAAGCAGTTGATGATCTTGTTGAAGATATTAAGAGGGCTTTGTTATCAGGAGATGTTAATGTACATTTAGTAGATGACTTTGGGAAAAACATAGAAAAAAAAGCCTTTGAAAAACTACCTGCTGGCATGACTAGAAAAGAACATGTTCTAAAAACAGTATATGAAGAGCTTACAAATATATTAGGAAGTGAAAAACCTGTTATATCTTTGAAACCTAAAAAAATATTGCTTTGTGGTCTTTTTGGATCTGGTAAAACTTCAACAGCAGCAAGAATAGCTAGATATTATAAAAAACAAGGATTGAGTTGTGCTGTTGTCTGCTGCGATACTGTTCGTCCAGCAGCATATGAACAGTTAGAACAGCTAGCTAAAAAAATAGGTGTCCAGTTTTATGGTCAAAAAGATGAACCCTCAGCAGAAGTTGTTTTAAAAAATCAGCTAAAAAAAATAAAGACAGATATAATAATAGTAGATTCTTCTGGAAGAGACGCCCTTGACAAAGACCTTATAGATGAAATCATGCGTTTAAACGATATTCTAAAGCCAGATGAAAAAATTCTAGTAATACCAGCTGATATAGGTCAGGCTGCTAAAATCCAAGCAGAGGCATTTCACAAAGCCCTTAATGTAACAGATGTTATAGTCACAAAAATGGATGCTACAGGAAAAGGAGGAGGAGCATTAACAGCCTGTTATGAAACCAACGCTAAAATAATGTTTATAACAAAAGGAGAAACTCCAGATGATATGGAGATCTATGATCCTAAAAAATTCGTAGCTCGCTTAGTAGGCATTCCAGACATTGAGACAATAGTGGAAAAGGCAAAAGCAGCAGGCCTTGAAAGCAGTGCAAAGAAAATAATGAAAGCTGATTTCGACTTAAATGACTTTTATGAGCAAATAGCCGGCGTAGGACAAGTAGGAAGTTTTTCTGGAATAGCAGATATGCTTGGAGTAGGCAATAAAGTGCCTAAAGATATGCTTGAAAAACAGCAGGAAAAAACAAAAAAATGGAAATTTATATTAGACTCAATGACTCCTAAAGAGAAAAATAATCCAGATTTAATTGATGCATCTAGAACAAGAAGAATAGCAAAAGGTTCTGGAACAAGTGAACCAGAAGTTAAAGAATTTCTAAATAACTATTACAAAACTAAGAAAATGTCAAAGCAGTTAGGTCTATCAAAGATGCGTCAAGGAGATATGGCAAAGCTTCTAAGAAAAGGAGGCCTAAAATTCTAGGTTTATAAGGATTTCTGCTTAAATGAGTTTGATAATTATGCCTGAAAAAAGAAGTGAACAAAGATATGCAATGGCTAGAGAAAAAGCACTTGCGTTATATTCACAAGGAAAGTACGGTAGTGCTATTATTGAATTTAGATCAGCTTTTAAAACAGCAGTAGATTATTCTTTGCGCGATAAGTTTAAAGAATCCGCAGAATCTTTATATGATTCTTTGATTGCAAATGCTAGAGCTCTTTCAGAAAGAAATCAATTAAGTGCAGCAGAACAAAGAGTAATAGAAGCTATAACTCTTGCAAGAGAATATCTTGAGGTTAAGAAGCAACTATCTGCTCATGAACTACTAGTAGAATTGGATGAGACTCCTTGAATGATAAGTACATTCAAATATAAAAATACTTCCAGAAGAAGAATTTATAGATAAAATGGAAGAAGTCGAAAAGATTTTTCCAGATCATAATGATATTAAATATTTTGCGCTTGCACTAAAGTTAAATTGTGGAATATGGACAAATGAAAAAATATTGAAAGAACAAAATAAAATTCCTATATATTCCACAGAAGAATTGATAAATATTTTTGGTTAAATTGATTATTAATCTATGAAATCTATCTTTGATAGATGCAATTTCCTTTCGATTATGTAAGAGAATGTCAAAAAGACATGATTAATGACGTGGCTTATGCTGTTTCCAATGGAAAAAATCTTATTGCTCATGCTCCTACAGGATTAGGAAAAACAATAGCCTCTCTTTATCCAAGCATAGAGTATGCTATAAAAAATAATAAGACAGTATACTTTCTTACATCAAGGCATAGTCAGCACAAGATAGTCATAGAGACCTTGAAAAAAATGAAGCAAAATGGCGCAGAAGTAAAAGCAGTAGATATGATAGGCAAAAAATGGCTATGTTCATACGACGTAGAAAAGATGGATAATTCTATATTCAACAATTTTTGCACTTCTATGGTTGATAACAATCACTGTGTATTTTATGCAGCTACTCGCGACAAAATATCTATAAAAGAAAAAGCAGAGAAGATTTTAGGAAAAATTAGAATGGAAAGTCCAATGCATACAGAAGAAGCTAAAGAAATCGCAGGAAACAATTTCTGTACATATGAACTTTTGATAGAAGCTGCAAAATCAAGTAATGTTATAGTAGGAGATTATTTTCATATATTTTCTCCTATGAGCCAAAAATTCTTTAGAAAAATGGAAAAAGATATAGCAAACTCTATAATTATTGTAGATGAAGCACATAATCTAGCTTCTAGAATTCGCAGTCATCTATCAGCAAAAATATCTACTCGTACTTTAAAATTAGCTATAGAAGAAGCTAAGGAATTTAGATATGATGAAACTATAGAATCTTTGAAAAGAATAGAAGACATATTTAACTATCTAAAAAAGAACAGGTTAAAGATTGAAAAAGAAGTCTTCATTACAAAGGAAGATTTCATTGATCTTATAGAAGACTTTACAGATGCAGAACAGCTTTCACAAGATCTAAAAACCACTGGAGAAGATATTCTTCGTGAAAAAAAGAAATCTTTCGTAGAATCTATAGGCATTTTTATAGAAGATTGGCTAAAAGGTCAAGATGTTGGATATGCTAGAGTTTTGTCAAAAGAATATGTATACGACAAAGAACAGTTATCTTTGTTCTACAATTGCTTGGATCCATCAATAATATCCAAGCCTTTGATTTCAAGCAGTCATTCAACAATACTTATGTCAGGAACACTCCAGCCAATGGAAATGTATGCAGATATTTTAGGATTTGAAAAGGAAAATACCCTTTTGAAAACATATTCATCTCCATTTCCAAAAGAAAATAGATTAAACATAGCAGTTGATAGCGTAACCACACTATACAAAGAAAGAACAGATGAAAACATGAGAAAAATAGCTTCTTTAGTAGAAACATCTTCTGAAAAAATATTAGGAAATATGGCAATATTTTTCCCAAGCTATGAGATTATGAAGAAAATAAGTTCTATTATAAATGTTAATAAGCCTGTTGTAGAAGAAAGACAAGGTATGACAAAGCAAGAAAAAGCAGATATGTATAGGCTTTTTGCTTCTTATTCAGATAGAGGAGGAGCTATTTTACTTGGAGTGCTTGCAGGATCTTTTAGCGAAGGAATAGATCTTCCAGGAAATCTATTGAATGGAGTCGTTGTTATAGGCCTTCCTCTTGAAAGACCTAACAAAAATACAGAGGCCCTTATAGATTACTATCAGAAAAAATTTGGAAAAGGTCTTGATTACGGCTACACATATCCAGCAATAGTAAAGGTAGTTCAGGCAGTTGGCCGCTGTATCAGAACAGAGAGCGATAGAGGTATTTGCATATTTGCTGATAAACGTTTTCTATGGAACAATTACAAAAAAATGTTGCCAAATGATATGAAAACAGTACCTAATTTAGAACAGTCTTTATCTGAATTTTTCAATAAGCAAGTGATAGCATGAATATAGAGATAATTCTTATAGCAATTGGAATATCGATGGATATTTTTGCAGTATCTATAGCTTTAGGATTTTCTGGTAAAAAGCAAACAAATCAAAGCAAAAAGCTTCACGTCGATAACAATGGATTAAAAATATCTATTTTCTTTGGATTATTTCATGCTATAATGATTTCCATAGGATACTATGTAGGACTTGGATTTAGAGAACTTATTGCAGGAACAGGATTTTGGATAGCATCTATTCTACTTATAGTAATTGGAGTGAAAATGATTTACGAATCAAAAAAGATGAAGAACACTAAAAATGTACTAAATGATTATTCCCTGATTCTCTTGTCTATAGCAACCAGTATAGATGCTTTTATTATAGGAACCACATTCTCAATCTTAAATGTATCTATAATAGAATCTGTATTCATTATAGGAGTTGTAGCATTCTTTATGTCTTTCATAGGATTTGTTGTTGGTAAAAAAATAGGACATTTATTTGAGACTAAGATAGAAATAATTGGAGGAATTATATTAATTCTAATAGCACTTAAGATCCTATTAGAAAATATTATAGTGTAATTATGGCATTAATGGATATAGTGGACGATCAGGATAATGTTATAGGACAAAAGGATTTTAAAGAAGTCTATAAGTCTTTTGATACTAAAAAACCATTGCTCCATAGAGGAGTTCATGTGTTTGTTATTAATTCAAAAAATCAGCTGCTTATTCAAAAAAGAAGTGATAAGGTTTCAAATCCATATAAGTTGGAAAGTTCTTCATCAGGTCATGTGGATCTTGGTCATACTTATGAGCAATCAGCTATAAAAGAACTCGAAGAAGAATTAGGAATAGTAATAAATAAAAAAGACCTTATTTTTGTAGGAAAAATAGTTCCAGATAAAAAAACAATATGGAGTTTTAATGTTCTTTATATGATTAATTATGAAGGTCCTTTTAAGATAAATCATGAAGTAGAATCAGTAAAGTTTTTTAAATTAAGTGAAATAAAAGAAGATCTAAAAAAGAATAAATCATCATATACTGTTGTGTTCAATAAAATGTTTCATTTGTTTGTTGATTGGTATGATAAAAACAAGAAAAATATGCCCTAATTGTCGTTCTATATATATAGGATTATGGATGGGAACAGATCTTGGAATGAAATATCAGTGTAATGAGTGCGGGTATATTGGAAATATTGTTTTGGAAGAACCTGTAAAACCTTTCAAAACAAAATATAATCATGGACATTCAAAAAGAAAACTTACTAAAAAATCTGATAAAAAAAGGAGTTCTAAAAAATCCTGAAGTTATATCAGCATTTAGAAAAGTTCCTAGAGAAGACTTTGTTCTAAAAAAATATCGAGAGTATAGTTATGTCGATGAACCTTTGCCTATAGATTATGATCAAACAATCTCTCAGCCATATACAGTAGCATTTATGACAGAAGCCCTTGATGCTAAAAAAGGCCAAAAAATCCTGGAAATAGGAACAGGATCTGGATACCAAGCAGCAATACTGTCTGAAATTGCAGGAAAAGATGGAAAAATAATCACAATAGAAAGGATTCCTGAGTTATATGAATTTGCTAAAAATAATCTAAAAGATTATAAAAATGTCAAACTATTTTTAGGAGACGGAACTCTTGGAAATAAAGAAAATTCTCCTTATGATAGAATAATTGTCACAGCATCTGCACCCTCTATTCCACAATCTCTTTTAGATCAGCTAAGATCAGAAGGAAAACTGATAATAGTTGTCAAAGAAAAACTTTTGTAACTATTTAGCTCCTGAAAAAATTGCACATAATTCTTTCTCAAGTTGTTTACCTGGACTCAATCCATGATTATGCCATGTTGATGCAAGAGATCCTAAGATTTCGTGATGTTCTACGGATGCTTCAGAGCGCCAAG
>JACRAC010000016.1 GCA_016213555.1 Candidatus Aenigmatarchaeota archaeon
ATATTCAAGTGAGCACAAGAAAGAACAAAGTTCTTTTGGTGCAAGTGGAATTTCTGATTCCACTTTGCAACGAGAGCAAGAATGAAATTCGTAGCGATTTAAGTGAACGCGAAAGAGGACAATAAACATGAATCCAGAAATATCTGTTATAATCCCAGCATATAATGAAGAAAGCTATGTAGAGGCTTGCTTGAAATCTCTTGACAAACAATCATTCAAGAACTTTGAGACAATCGTAGTCGATAGCGGAACAGACAAAACATCTTCTATTAGTGAAAAATACGGAGCATCTGTTATAAAACAAGGTAAAAATGGACCTGCAGCAGCTCGTAATGCAGGCGCTAACATTGCAAAAGGTCGTGTTTTTGTCTTTTTAGATGCAGATTGTCGTGTTTCTTCTGATTTCCTTCAAAAAATCCATAAAAAATTTAGCAGACCTATAGGAGGAGGCATCTGTCAAATTTCTGTATATGACTATGATAGAAAAAGTGACGCTGTGTTATATGAGATGTTGAATACAGCAGCAAAAATTTTTATAATGATGAGATTTATAGTAACAAGTGGCAGCTGTTTTGTTTATAGTAAAGAAGCTTTCTTTAAAGTAGGAGGATTTAGAGAAGATCTTATGACAAATGAAGATCATGATCTTGCTAGACGAGTTGGAAGAAAAGCAAGATTTGAAGTTTTTGATGATATTGTTGTAGAGACTTCATCAAGACGTCTTAAGAAATTAGGTCCGTGGAAAGGAGCTCTTACATGCATAAAATCAGCATCTTCTTATTTGCTAGCAGATAAAGGTCTAAAAGATTATTGGGATTGAAGTTCTTTGTAAATATTTTCTAGATCATTTGCACATTTTCTAATATCGTATTTTTCAGAAACACTTTTAAAATTTTTCATAAAAACTTTTGATTTATCCTCCATTTCTTTTACTTTGCTGAGAAAGTCTGTCTTCTTAGCAACCAATCCTATTTTGTTTTCTTTTACAAATCCTGATATTACAGGAGCATCCAATACAACTACAGGCAGCTGATTGTTCACAGCTTCTAATAGTACCAATCCTTGAGTTTCTGTCTTTGAGGCCATTACAAATAAGTCTGATAGTCTGTAATAGTCATTTAGTTTACCTTCGTCAATATACCCTGTAAAAAGAATATTTTTTATTCCAGTTTTTTCAGCCATTTTAATCAGTTGGTTTTTATAAGGACCATCAGAAGTTATGATTAATTTATGTTTATTGTCTTTCAATAAACTCTTCAAAGAATTTATAATAAATTCGATATTTTTTTCTTTTGTAATCCTTCCTACATGTAATAAGATTTTATCATTTATAGAAAATCCATATTTTTCCCTAATTATTTCCTTTGATTTAGTTGTTTTGCTTAACACCACGCCAGTAGGTATTACAACTATTTCTGACTTCAAACCTCTCTTAATAAGCATCTTCTTTATCTCTTCTGTAGGAGCTATTACCACATCACATCTATTGTAAAACCATATCAAGTATTTCCACAATCCTTTTTTTAACATTTTTTTAAATCTTTTTGACTTTAATAAACGCTTGCTGAAAAAATAGTGCAAATACTCAGAAAACATAGTGTGAAAGGTTCCTATTGTAGGAATCTTCTTGCTTTTAGCAACAGCTAATCCAGCTAGTCCCATTGAAAAAGGGCTTTGAACATGTATAACATCAGCCTTTATTGGAAAATCTATTACAGTTCTAAAAGGAAAAGCTATCCTATATTCTTTGTAGCTCTCTAATTCAACAGAGCTTGTTCTAAAAATACCTTTCTCTTTGTCTTTGTAATCAGGAACTTTAGGAGCTATTATGTATATCTTATGCCCTTTTTTTCTAAGCTCTTTGTTGAAAAGTTCCAATGATCTAACAAGGCCATTTATCTGAGGCTTATAAGAATCTGTAAATATGGCTATCTTCATCTTATCAACAAATGAATTAACCAAACTAAGCTTTTATAGATTCTATATCCATTTTGATAATGGCAGTAGGTAATATAGAGATAGAGATGAAATTTAGAGTAGATGAAAAGATATTTTTAAAAGCAAAAGACCTTTTGAATAAAACTTCTAGATTTGTTAAAACATCTCATCAGACAGATGAGTATTTTACACCATCTCATAGAAATTTTCTTTCCTTGGATTTCCCTATAGAATGGTTATCTTTGAGAAAAAGAGATGATAAACAGTTAATTAATTATAAACACCTTAATTTAGTAAACCCTAGAGAGGTTCTTTTTTCTGACGAGTTTGAAACAGTAATTGAAGATATAGAAAAAATGAAGAATATTTTTTCTTCTCTTGATTTTAGATCTCTAGTAACTGTAGATAAAAAAAGAGATATTTATATTTATAACGATGAATTTGAAGTAGTTTTGGATTTTGTTAGAGATCTTGGATATTTTATGGAAATAGAAACCATAAAAGACTTTGGTTCTGTTGAAAATGCAAGATATAGAATAATGGAATTTGCAAAAAGCTTAGATCTTAATGAATCTAATATAGAGCATAGAGGATATCCTCTGCTAATGCTAGAAAAAGATATTCTACAATAGTTGTATTTTTATGATAGAGATAATAACATTTCATCCTATTTTGTTGGCAATGTTTCAAGGATTTTGGTTCATTATCCCAGCCTATGCTGCAAATGGTATGGCACCTTTTCCACAAGGTAAAAGGCCATTGGATTTTGGAAAAAGTTGGTATGGCAAAAGAATATTAGGAGATGGAAAGACAATTGAAGGAACAATAGCCGGCTTTTTAGGAGGTCTTTTATGGGGATTTGTTTTGATATTATTTCAGACATATGTCCAAGTTAACACTGGAATTGGTATAAATCAAGATTTAGGGTTAGTTATAATGAACTGGCCATTAATAATTCTTATAGTAACAGGCGCATTATTAGGAGACATTATAGGTTCTTTTGCAAAGAGAAGATTAGATTTAGATAGAGGAGCAAAGTTCCCTATTGTAGATCAGCTTGGATTTGTAATTGTAGCTTTACTTTTAGCATCTCCTATATACTTACCAAGTTTAGGAGCAATAGCATTTATACTAGCCTCAACTTTGTTTGTACATTTGTTTGGTAACTATATAGGCTACAAAATAAAACTTAAAAAGGTTCCTTGGTAAGCTTTATTTGAAGAAAATGTTAAACTTATCTTTTTATAAAGACTAAGTCTCCTTCTCTGCCATTTATATTAAATCTTAAAGTGACTCTATTTCCATTTTCAAATGGAACTATTCCAGAACATTTTTCAAGTTGCCTTTTTATTAACTCTTCTTCTATCGTGGAAGAACCTTTGATTCTTTTTCGAAGAGCTTTCCAATTTTTGTAGTAGTTTACAACGGGATTTATTCTATAAGATGTGCTTATAACATCTGTTCTTCCAAATAGAGGCATTGAGAACATATTTTGAAGTTCTAAATAATTTGCTCTTAATTCCAATATATCAGTAGCTATATCTAATTGATCTACACCAGATAAAGTATCTAACCCATATCTAGATCCAAAAGATACTCTCATATCCCCTAAAGTTATTCCATAAACATCATCTATAATATGTCTTAGTTCATGTGTCATCATACTTCTAACATCATTATCAGATTCTACATTATGTCCTAGAATACTAGGTTGTATAACAATATATCTTCCAATAGGTATTCCAGTTGTGAGAGCTGTGAAAGGAATTGTATTTGCATATAAATCTCTTTCATTATTTTTGTAAACATCTAATTCAAAATCAGCAAAGTTTTTTTCTTGTCCATTTTCATCTCTAAGCTTAAGTTTAAAATTGCTTAGCATTTCTCTTAGTTTTTTGTCAGTTGGGTTATAAACTATCTCTCTTAATAAATGAGCTTTTTTAGCGGCTTTAATTTCAGGTAATTTGTATAGATGATTTACATACTCTTGAATGGAAATTTTTCCAGACCTTACTTGATCTAATCTGTATATAAATTCAAAAGGTTCTGTAGGTGATAATTTAATGCCCGAAATCATATCACTAGAAGAACCATTTGCAACTACATCAGTAGATGGCACATGCGAGTATGTTGATGAAACTGGAACAGGTCTGTTCGCATCTGTATGTTCAACACTCCTAGAAAACTCAAATGCTCCATAAGCTACTCCTGCTGCTGTAGTTAAAATGGCTAAATATTTGCCTATTCCAGATCTTTGAGGCCTATTTTGACTCATAGTATTTCTCAAGCCTTTTGATTTACTTCCCATACAATAATGACTAACTATAAAGCTTAAAAGCGTTCCTTGGTAAATAGGAGATGAAACTACGTTTCTCTTCTTATGAACCTCATTTCCTAAGGAGTTTAGCAACTCATAATAATCATGTGATTTTATATGAAAGAAAATATGAAATTTGATTTGCATGTTCATTCAGAACATTCTTTTGACAGCAACATGCCTATAAAAGATATAATAAAATTAGCTGCTAAGACTTTAGATGGTATAGCTATTACAGACCATGATTCTATTTCTGGTCATATTGAAGCAGAGAAAGAATGCAAAAAACGTGGGTTAATATTTATTCCAGGAATGGAGTTAAAATCACCTTCTGGAGACCTTGTTTTATTAGGTATAACAGAAATTCCAAATATAGAAACATTTCAGCAGTTGGAAGATTTTATAAAAGACAATAATGCAGCAATGTTCTTAGCACATCCTTTTGCAGGACCTGTACCAGGAAAACCTTTCACAGAAATACCTGAAATACTAAAAGCTCTTGACGGAATAGAGGTATACAACGCATTTACTCCATTAGAAGCAAATCTAAAGGCAATGCAGTTTGCAAAAGAGCGTAATATGACAGCTGTTGCTACAACAGATGCACATCATTTGGATCTAATAGGAAAAGCATTTACAATAGCAGATAACATATCTTCTTCAGAAGATTTTATTCAATCTCTGAAAAAGGGCAATGTAAGGGTAGGCTGGCTGTAACTATATAAAATCCTATTACATATTTCTTATATAAATTTGACTTATTTTGGGGAAACTTATGAGTTGCATATCTAATACAAAATATTCTATGATAAATAATTTATCAGATCCACGCTTTGTTCTACCAGGAACAAAGCCTAATTATGCACCTGATAAGGAGTTCAAGACAGAACATATAAAAATGTCATTTTCCTTTGACTTTAACAAAAATACTCTCTTTGGATCTTCTGAAACAAGTCTAAGGGCTATAAAAGATTCCCTATCTTTTCTGAAATTTGATGCAGTTGATATGAAAATATATTCAGTAAAGATAAATGGTAAAAAGTCAAAATATAATTATGATGGAAACATTTTGAAAATTAATGTTAGCAAAATGAAAGTAGGAACTCATTGCATAGTAAAGATAGACTATAAGTTGGTAGACCCAAAATTAGGAGTATTTTTTATAAAGAGAAAAGATATTCAGGTATGGACACATAGTGAAGCAGAAGAAGCAAGGCATTGGTATCCATGCTACGATTCTCCAAATGAAAAATGCACAACAGAAATGATATTAACAGTGCCAAAAGATTACACAGGAGTATCTAATGGAAAGCTTATTGAGATTAGAGATTCTGGAAAAAATAAGATATTTCACTGGAAAATGAATTATCCACATTCAACCTATCTAGTATCTTTTGCTATAGGAAAATTCTCTTTAGTTAAAGACAGTTGGAACGGAGTTTCTGTAGAATACTATTGTGAAAAAGGCAGAGAAGATGATATAAAAAGAGCATTTGGAAAAACACCTAAAATGCTTGAATTCTTTTCAAAGAAAATAGGCGTAAAATATCCGTATGAAAAATATGCTCAAGTAGCTGTATGGGATTTTGTATACGGCGGAATGGAGCACACAACATGTACTACTCAGATGGATTGTGTACTTTTTGATAAAAGAGGTGAGAAAGAAGGGCCATACCTTTCAGAAAGTTTAGCAGCACACGAGCTTGCACATCAATGGTTTGGAGATCTTGTTACATGCAAGCATTGGAGTCATGCTTGGTTAAATGAGAGCTTTGCAACTTATTTTGATGCTTTATTTGCAGAGCATGATCTTGGTTATGAAGAATTTAATTATGAGATGTATAGAAATTTAGCTTCTTACTTGGATGAAGACACTCAAAAATATAGAAGATCTATAGTTACAAACCTATTCAAGCATCCGTCTGATATATTTGATAGACATCTGTATCAAAAAGGTTCTTGGATTTTGCATATGTTACGCTGGGAACTTGGAGATGAACTTTGGTGGAAGGTCATAAATCATTATGTAAAGAAATTCTCCCATAAATCTGTAGAAACTCTTGATCTAATAAATTGTATAGAAGAAGTTACTGGAAAAAACATGAGAAAATTCTTTGATCAGTGGATATTCAAAGCAGGACATCCAGATATAAGAGTTATTTTTTCATTTGATGAAAAGAAAAAACTTTTATCAATGAGAATTAGTCAAGAACAAAGACCAAACGATGAAACTTCCTTTTTTTCATTTCCTTTAGAAATAGAAGTTGTCACAAAATCTGGTAAAAAATTATATACTGAAAATATAGAAGTAAAACAACATCTATTCAAATACAAACTATCTTCAGCTCCTTTAATGATAAGAGTAGATCCAGAATGGAAGATTTTGAAGAAAATGGATTTTCCGCGCTCAGTAGATATGCTTATTTATCAGTTGAAAAATGATAAAAATCCTTTAGGAAGAGTAGATGTTGTAAATGAGCTTGGAAAGAATTCATCAATAAAAGCACAAGAAGCTCTTTCATCTCACCTGTTGAAAGAAAAATTCTGGGCAGTACAAGCTCATATAGCTAGAAACTTAGCATTGATAAGATCAGATTACGCATACAATGCTTTATTAAAAGGTCTTTCAATAAAAAACACTTTTGCAAAAAGAACTGTAATAGAAGCTCTTGGAGAATTCAAAAATAAGAAAACTCTAGAAATATTGAAAAGAGAAGTTACTTCAAAAGATGGCTATCTTGTTGCATCAGAATCTCTTAGATCTCTTGGAAAATTAAGATACCAAGAGTCTCTATCATTATTAAAAAAATATAGTAATCAACAGTCGTGGTCTGATACTATACAATTAGGAGTAGCAGATGGATTATTTTTCCTTAATAATGAACAATCTTTGTCTGTATTGAAAACAATGACAACTAGAAAATATCCACAAAGAATAAGAATGGCTGCAATAAGAAATATTGGAAAACTGGGAAAATGCAGAAAAGATATTCTAGAGATGCTAATAAAATTATCAGAAGATAGAGATATTCTTGTTCAGATTAGTGTAGCACAATCTTTAGGAGATATGTTAGATGAAAGAGCTGTTCCTATCTTAGAAAAAATGACAAAAGGTCATGTGGACGGAAGGGTAAAGAGAATTGCAGAAGATTCTATAAGAAAGATACAAACATGGACAGATGATATAGAAATATCTAGACTTCAGAAAGAAAATGAAGAACTGAAAAAACAACTTGGAAAGAAATCACCACGTCTTCGTGTAAGCGATGAACAGGGAATACCTGATTGAGCTTGAAGGCATAATATGAAAAATATATAACAATCTTAACAATTTATAGCATGTGACATAATCAGGATATATGATGTCACTGCTATATGC
>JACRAC010000017.1 GCA_016213555.1 Candidatus Aenigmatarchaeota archaeon
CACTTGGCGCTCTGAAGCATCCGTAGAACATCACGAAATCTTAGGATCTCTTGCATCAACATGGCATAATCATGGATTGAGTCCAGGTAAACAACTTGAGAAAGAATTATGTGCAATTTTTTCAGGAGCTAAATAGTTACTTAATTTCTATGAGATAACTATACCCCAAACTTTTAGCGGGCCTGGAGAGATTCGAACTCCCGATCTTTTAACCAAAAGATGCCTAAGCATCGATTCCTGGTCCGAAGCTTCGTCGTTATCATAACTTTCCAGGTATTCCTTCAATAACACAGACGCATTATCCAGGCTATGCAACAGGCCCATTAATAGAATTAATTATGTATAGTATTATTTATTAAACATCTATCGTGTTATATCTATTAGTGTGCTATTTGGAGACCTAGCAACATAAGAATCTGTAAGAGATCTGACAACATCCATAGATCTAGTAACCTGATTTGCAAAAGGGTTTCTAAATAACCCTCCATCTATTCCATATCCTTCGCAAACTCTATTAAAAATAACCTCTTCATCAAATAAATAAGAAGGTTGTGTTTGTCCTAAATGTTCAGATACTTCTCTCTGAACCAATTGCCTTAATGTTCTGAACATAGTTATTTCTTGAGGTATCTCACTTTCAATATCCATTAGCTTACCTCTTAACTCTTCTATATTAGCATTTCCATCAAGACCTTCTGTTACCTTCCAAGTATTGGTTGAATCGCGACACTTTTTGACAACATATGCAAGATCGCGTCCTTCGTCAAATAATCCTAAAAGATTTCCCATGTCCTGTACATCAACATCTCTAGATACCTGTGTTACTAGTCTTAAAAATTCTTGTTTGTTATAGAGATATTTTAAAAGAATCGAAGAATCATAAATACCGCTATAAGCTGGGTATAAAATGTCAGTTTCAGGAATAGTTTTTCTAAAATCTCTAATAATTGCTTTCCTTTCGTCTTTACTTTTTTTAGATAAATCTCTAATACTTTCATAATAACGTCTAAATATATCTAAACGAACCCCAGTACTATACTGATAAATAGGAGAAAATGTAGCAAAGACATCAGAAGGTGATTGAATATTAATAACAGGTTTTCCAACAGCATTAGCAGAACTTAGAATAATTTCATCAAACATAGATCTATATATTTCCAATATTGTATCTAGAATTTCATCAGCTACAACAAAAGATTGTTGTAAAGAATTTTTTAATCTATCAGCCCTACTAACAGGAGCTTTTCTTCCTATTCTTTCATATAAAGGCTCTCTTTCTGATGCATTTTTATAAGCAATAGGTTTTTTTTCAAGACCTGTTCCAGTTTGAGACATTCCTTCAAAATAGCTTCTCTTTCCTTCCAATATTCTTACTTCAAGAACCTCAGTACCTCTTACACCATGTTCTAATCTATGTTTAAGCCTCTCAACAACCCTCTTATGTATCTCTGGAAGTTTTGAGAAAACTCTCTTAGAGCTTTTAGAGTCAGTGTCAGAGGGTTTATAACCTTCTGAATCCTTTCTTGGAGCTAACATAGAAGGAGTTGTTCTGTGTACAGTAACAAATAATTGATATGGGTTATTATCTTTGTCTTCATGAGAAGCTATATTTGCCCAGTCAAACATCTCACCATATCTTAAAGATGCAGCAATGATAGGAGCTGCAAAAGGATCTTCTGGATAGACAACACGTCCATCCAACCAATCATTGAAAGTTTCTATTGAATAATATCTTTGTTGACCATTAACTAAATGAGTTATATTGTGCCTAGAAAGAATTGTATATATTTCATCAATAACTTTTTGTTTTGTATCATCAGATAGTTCTCTTTCACCAGTTATATAAGAACCTATAGAACCTCTTTCTTCATCAGAGAAAAATTGTGGATAACTAACAGCAAATCCTTCCAATAAATATCTCTTGAGTTTAGGAGTATTTCCTTCATAACAAAAATTCCTAAGCTCTATGTAATCTGGATCTTTAATTAAGTCCTGAAGAACATCTTCAAAAGTTAGTTTGGCGTAATCTGATTCATGATCTATAATATCGTTTGGAGATAACTCACCTACATATTTCTCCTTCTTTTTGCCGTCTGGCGTAACTACAGGAAAAACATCATTTATAGAAACAAAAGACGGTCCTTGTCTTGTAAGCAAATATACTGTTTTCATAACACTACTTTAAAGTGAAGTCTTCTTAAGTCTTTTGTTTGTCTTTTATTTGTTGATTTTCATTGGTAGATATGGAAAGAAGAAAGCAGCTTTCAGACATCTACAGAACATTATTTGACAAATACAAGGCTCAGGGATGGTGGCCTATCATAACTGAGCAAAACAAAGCTATTGGAAAGGAAAAGTGGATATGCAAATATGGATTAGATACACCTAATAACGAGGAAGAAGCGTTTGAAATAGCAGTTGGTGCAATACTAACTCAAAATACTTCATGGAAAAATGTTGAAAAAGCTCTTATAAACTTGAAGTCTTCTGAAAACATTTCTACAGAAAAGGTTTCAAGAATGCCTATAGAGGAACTTGAGAATCTTATAAAACCTAGTGGATTTTATAAACAAAAGGCCTTGAGGTTGAAAGAATTTAGTAAGTTTGTGGCATCTTTTGGATCTATGAAAACCTTTACAGAAAAAATAACTCGTAAAGAACTTCTAAAACAAAAAGGAATAGGACCTGAAACATGCGACTCGATATTACTATATGCCTGCAGGAAAAAAGAATTTATAATAGATGCTTATACAAAAAGAATATTTTCAAGAATAGGGTTGCTGGAAAAAGACGTTAGCTATGAAGTGGCTAAGAAGTTTTTTGAAGAAAATACACCAAGAGATCTAGAAATATATAATGAATATCATGCTTTGATAGTAGAGCATGCAAAACAATTTTGCAATAAAAAGCCTATTTGTGAAAAATGCCCTCTTAATAATCTATGTAAGAAAATAATATAAGGTAAATGCTATGAAAACAATACACAAAATAGCAGCAATGGTAATAAAAGATAATAAATTTATCATGGTAAGAAAATTTGGAAAAGATACTTGGACAAGCCTTGGCGGCAGGCTTGAAGAAGGAGAATCAGAAGAACAATGCTTGTTAAGAGAAATAAAAGAGGAAGTAAATTGTGATGCGAAAATTATAAGAAAACTAGGTAATTTTGAAGATAAAGCAGCATTTGATAATGCTAATATTAAATTGTCTGTATATATTACAGAACTTATTGGTGAAGCTGAGATTATTGACAATGAATTAGAAGAATTTGCATTTATAGGAAAAGACTGGGAAAAGGAAGGAATAAAACTTACGAAAGTTATGAAAGAACATGTTATACCGTATATGATAAAAGAAAATCTTCTAGATTGGTAATTCATTTATATTAAATGAATTATGAAGAGTTTACTCTTTCAAGTAATTTCTGGTCTTCTTTTATATTTTAAGCAAAGAACTATCATATGCACAGCAAGTTTATTTTTATAACAGGAGGAGTAATTTCTGGCCTGGGAAAAGGTATAAGCACTGCTTCTATAGGACGTGTATTAAAATTCAAGGGATTTAGTTCAACAGCAATGAAAATAGATCCTTACATAAATTTCGACGCTGGAACTCTAAGGCCTTCTGAACATGGAGAAGTATGGGTTACAGAAGATGGTGGTGAAACAGACCAAGACTTAGGAAACTATGAGCGGTTTCTAGACACTACAATAAGCAGACGCCATAATGTAACATCAGGACAAATTTTCTCAGTAGTAGTTGAAAGAGAGCGTAAAGGCGAATACTTGGGAAAGACAGTTCAACCTATACCACACTTAACAGATGAAATAAAAAATAGGATATATGAAGTAGCAAAAAATACAAAATCTGATTTTGTACTTATAGAAATAGGTGGGGTAGTAGGAGATTATGAAAATATACTATTTTTAGAAGCAGCTCGTCAAATGAAACTAGAGGGTGAAAATGTTCTTTTTGTTCATGTAGCTTACTTGCCATTCTTGTCAAGCTTAGGCGAGTTAAAGAGCAAGCCTGTTCAACATTCCACAAAAGAATTATTATCTTTAGGAATTCAACCAGATTTTATAATATGTAGATCAGATCATATGATAGATAACGTAAGGAAGGAAAAAATAGCTATGTTCTGCAATGTTTCAGCAGAAAGCATAATATCAAATCCTAATATTGAAAATATATATGATCTTCCTTTATTATTTGAAAAGCAGGATTTTGGGAACAAGATATTGAAAAAATTTAGTATAGAACCAAAGGATTCTGATTCATCGCTATGGGAAACTTTTATAAATTCATTAAAAAACCCTGAAAAAAGCATAAAAATAGGAATAGTTGGAAAATATTTTGATATAGGAGACTACAAACTTCCAGATTCTTACGTATCTGTAATAGAAGCTATAAAACATGCTTGTGCAGAAAATGCAGTAAAGCCTGAAATATCATGGTTAGATTCAAAGGAATATGAAAAAGGTCCTTCAAAACTAGATGAATTGAAATATTTTAATGGAGTAATTGTTCCAGGAGGATTTGGGTCAAGTGGAGTAGAAGGGAAAATACTTGCAATAAGATACCTTAGAGAAAATAATATTCCATATTTAGGGTTATGTTATGGTTTGCAGTTAGCTGTTATAGAATTTGCAAGAAACGTCTGTAAACTTGAAGATGCAAATACAACAGAAATATCCAATGATTGCAAAAACCCTGTAATAGACTTTCTTCCATGGCAAAAAAAGATAATTCAAGAAAACAAGTATGGAGCTACAATGCGATTAGGAGGCCAAATTGTAAAGATAAAAAACAATACAAAAGCATTCAATATATATAGGAAAGACAGTGTTGTCGAAAGATTTAGACATAGATATGAAATAAACCCTGACTATGTAGACATACTAGAGAAACATGGATTTATTTTTTCAGGATCAACTCCAGACGGATCAATAAAACAAATTGGAGAGCTTCCAACACATAAATTTTTCATGGGAGCTCAATTTCATCCAGAATTTACCTCTAGACCATTGAAATCAAACCCTATGTTTAATGAATTTGTAAAAGCTTGTACTACTTCTTAAACATCCAGACATCTTTTATAAAAAGAAATAGAGTTACTAGGAAAAGTATCCCAGCAACCACAGGTAAGAAGTCAAATTGAGTATGTAAAAATCTTTCTAAAAGCAACAATCCTGTAACAATCATTACAACAAAATTAAATATGAACCAGTGTATCATATAAAATCAACTATCGAACTACTCTAGATACATTTCCCTCTTTATAAAACCTTATCACATTGTCAACATAGGTGTCTATCTTTGGTTCATGAGAAACTATAAGCATTTGTCTAAGTCCCAAATCGTTAATAACATCTCTTAATCTATCCAATTGATCTGTACTAAAACCATCAGTAGGTTCATCAAGTATTATCAAATCCTTTGTCTTTATTCCTTCTACCATTGAATTTATTACCTTATTCAATGCAAGTCTATAAGCCAGAGCGACAGACGTTTTCTCTCCTCCAGATAAATTCTGATACTCTGTTTCATAACCTCCTTGTTCTATTATAGGAGAAAAGCTATCATCAACACTTACTGAAATGCTTTGATTTGGAATCAGTACTTCAAACCATTGTTGAAAAAATTGGTTAAATTCAGACTGTATTGTAGATAGTACATGTTTTTCTATAGTCTCTGTCAAGGGTATGAAGATTATCTCAAACCAAGTTATAACCTCACCAAGCTTCTCAAATTTTATTTTCAACTGCTCCTTTTCCCCAATTTGTTTGATAAGATTTTCAATATCTCTTTCAATATTTAGTATTTGTTGTTCTATACGTACAACATCTTTAGAAAGATTTTCTTTAACTGTCCTATTACTCACTATATCTATTTTTAATTCTCTATATTTTTTATCAAATTCATTAGTTATTTCATCTCCTAATTTCTTTACCAATAACCTAAGTGATTCAATATCATTTTCCAATATTTTTGTTTCGTTTTCAAGAGAATTTAATCTATTTACACAATCTTGTAGAGTTTTTTCTCTCTCATTTTTTAGAATTAACTCACTTTTATATTTTATTATACTTTGCTTAGATTGATCTATTATTTTAAGTTCTAAATTTATTGCATCTATTCTAATTTTAGAGTCTTTCATTTGTATCTGCTTTTCATCTACTTTTCCCTTGAAATTTTCTGGATTAGCAACAGTTTGACTACAAAAATCGCATAAACCTTTTGTTAAAACTGTCTGCAATCTTCGAAGCTCACTTTCTAAAAATCCTATATTTGACGTAAGTTTTGATTTTTCTTGTTCTAAATTTCTTTGTTTATCAGCAAGATTTTTTTCATCAAATTCAGGAATTTCTATAGAACTTTTTAACAGTTTCTTGATCTCATCTATTCTTTTTTTATAAGAATTAAACTCTGTATCTATCGAACTTCTTCTGGTTTTCTTTTGGTCAAGTATTGCATTATTTTTAGAGTATTGCTCCTTTACTGTGCTTTGCTTCTTAATTTGTTCTGCAACAATTTCAAATTCTTTTTCTAAAAAGTCTAATGCAATCTCAGACTCATAGAATTCTATTTTCTTTTTTGAAAGTAATTCAAGCGAAGTAATTCTATGGGATTCTTTCTCTTGTTTTTCTTTCATTTTTAAATCCAAATCAGAGAACTTTGCTTGACATTCTCTTTTAACAGATCTTAACTCTTTGAGAATAATTTCGTTTGCATTAGCTCTTATTCTTCCATATTTATCAATATCAAATATCTTTCTTATTATTTGCAACCGCTCATCAGCATCTGAGAACAATATCTTCTTCATATCATCCTGTGCAGTATAAACAGTATATCTAAACATTATAGGATTTTTGTTGACATACTCATTAGGGTAACCTAGTAACTCTAGCACCAGTGCCCTTAGATCAGAAGGCGACTTCTCCTCCCTTTTTCCATTAACTTCTATAAAACCTGACTCTTGTGTTATACCTTTTTTTGTCCTCTTTAGACATCTTCCTATAACAATATAAGATCCGTTTTCCTGAAAACATAATTCAACAGATCCTTCATTAGCACCATGTCTTAACAAATCAGAACCAGCTATCTCCCCTCTTTGTAATCCAAACAATCCAAACTCTATACAAAGAAGAACAGAAGATTTTCCAGAACCTATGTCACCTGAAAGCAAAGTAGATCCTTCTGTAAAGTTTACCATTTCATTTTCATATGTTCTTATATTACTCAACTTAACAGATTTCAATATCATTTTAAAAACCTTATTATATTTATAGTTTTTGAAATTAGGAGTGTTTTGAAACACGACTAAATATTCAAAGCCTTCATAACATTTGATTTTATTTTTTCTTCATATACATTATTCTTTTCGTTTTCAAGTCGTTCTTCCTTCAGAGCATTGAGAAGCTGTTCTATAAGTTCTGAATACTTTTCAATAGATTCTTTCTCAATTATTTTCTCCAAGACCTCTTTCTCCACATCTTTCATGCCAGTGATGTCAACTTTGTTCTCCATAGTCTGTTCTAATGTAAGATGGACAGACCTCTTTACACAATAAGCTTTTTTCTCAATAGCCTTTTCAGTAATTAAAGAAAAGTTTATATCAGAAGCTTTTCCGCTCTTCAGTTTTCCTTTTGTCTTTAACAAAACAATTTTATCTTCTAAATTTGAGTTTTCTATATTTTCTATAAACTCACTTTCAATCTGAGTAGTAGATTTATCAGTTCCATCAATATCAACAAGAAACACTTTTTTCAATTGTACACTTACCCATTCCATTGTTGGTTTATTATTTTCAACATGGACAATATAGAAACCTGCTTTGTCATGTTTTTCTAGCTCATTAAAATTTACTTGAAACAATGATCCTGGAAAAGCTATTTGTCCCCAACCTTCATGAAAAGTATCAAATATAAAATGAACATGACCTGTTGCATAATAATCAAACCCTTTTGGTATTGTATCTATAGGAGTAGCCTCCATCATAGGAATTGGACAATATTCCCTTATAGCAGTATGCATTACAAATATTTTGAATTTATTCTTGTCAATATTTTCTAAGATAGAACTAAAGTCAAACTCTTCAAAAGTCTTCTTGTCTAAACCAATTCTCAACCCCTCAATTCCAGTTATTTGCACCTGGGTTTTCTTATCAACAATAAGTTTTTTGTGCAGATTTATCAAAAGACCTGCTGAATCAAATACGCTTAGCATAGTTTTACCAGTAGGAGAAAAATCATGTGATCCCGCAATTGCATAGACAGAAATTCCAGCATCTTTACATCTTTTTAACTGAGCTGCTGCAAATCTTATTATATCAACAGCAGGCATAGATGTGTCAAAGAAATCACCAGCAATAATAATAAAGTCTATTTGCCTGTTGATTGCAGTATTTACAAGCTGTTCAAATGCTTTTAAGGAAAAATCCCTTAAATCAGGATGAGCATTCCAAGTACCTAAATGAACATCAGAAGTATGTATAAATTTCATAATTAGATAGTATAACTAAGTTTTAAACATGTTTGTAAAATGTTAAACAAATTGGAAATTTAGTAGATACTAATTGGTAATGTTCTTTCTGCTGTAGTATTTTCTTGCATCATCTCTAACTTTGATAGAATTTTCATTTTCTTTTCTTAATGCTTGAGTAAAATCATCATAGATACCCAACTTTACATCTTGTTGTGATTTTATTTCTAATGTCTTATTTAATGCGTTCTGAATAGCTATTTTTGCTTTATCAGGAACCTTTTGATATACTAGTTGAAGGACTAGAGAAGACTCTCTAAAGAAGTCTGAAGAATTTCTAATAGATTCAGAATCAGAAAATTTAAAACTGCTATTTGTGTCTTCTATTTGGCTTCTAACATCTTCTATAAAAAATGTGACATCTTTGTCTCTCTGAGCCAAATCATTTAATTCTGAGAGTCTTTCCTTTAGAAGTTTATAATTCAACGCTGTTCTCTTTGAATCACCAAAAGTAAATAGGCTTGTAACACTCTCTCCAAATCTCTTGAATCCATACATCCAATGATCTGCAGCTATCTCAGGGGTCTTAAACTCATTCTCAACTTCCTGAAATTCATTATAATCAGAGTTCTCTGATACAACAACTGCCAAATAATTTAATTCAGCATATTTAACTATAGATTGTTCTGATAGCTCCTTTATCCATTGCTGTTCTTTCCCCCTAGGAACAATGACTATCAAAACTTTATCGTCCCAAGAAGAATTTGTATAATTCAAAGAATATACATTAAGTAATTCTATAGCCTCATCGTAGCTAACATTATCATTAAATCCTGTTATAATCTCTCCTTTTTTGTAATCATATTGGGTGTCTCCAATTCCTTGAGCTAAAACAACTCCAGACATTATAAAAATAATTGAGATAAACGCAAGATATTTCATTAAATCACAATAGTAATTGTTTTATTTAGTATTAAGCTTTTTTCTTTTAGCAGCCAAATATCCAGGACCGAATTTACAATATTTGATCAAAGAGCATTCCCCACAATTAGGATTAATAGGCTTGCAAAAATTCTGTCCAAATTTGACAAGATAGTAATTTGTATCTATCCAATATTTTTTTGGCAAAAATTTTCTAAGTTCTTGTTCAGTCTCATCAGCATTCTTCGTATTAACCCAATTTAGTCTGTTAGAAATCCTATGAACATGAGTATCTACGGCTATTCCATCCTTGTTGTAAGCACAAGTTACCACAATATTAGCTGTTTTTCTTCCAACTCCTTTGAACTTTAGCAATTCGTCTATAGTATCAGGAACTTTTCCATCATATTCTTCATTTAACAATTTACAAATATCTTTTATTCTTCTAGCCTTTGTTTTATAAAAATTTACAGAATAGATAGTTTTCTCTATTTTTCTTATATCTAGTTTATACATGTCTTGAGGATTATTTGCTAAATCAAACAATCTACGAGAAACAGGTCCTGTTGTTTCATCTCTAGTCCTTAAGCTAAGTATGCATGAAATAAGAACCTGAAAAGGATTTTCATCAAACTGTTCTAGCACAGGATCTTCAAACCTTTTTACCTCTTTCTTAAGAAGTCTTATTTGATTATCTAAATCTTTTATAGAATTCATAAAATGATTTGTTTAGTTAATTTTATATGCTATAGAGAGTTAATTTTAGAATGCATGGAAAAGCAGGTATCACAGTTGGTGCAATAATAATAAAAGAAGATAAGGTTCTTTTGGTAAAACATACAGAAAAATCTCATCATAAATCAGGTATATATGGATTACCTTCAGGAAGGCCAGAACCGTCTGAAGATTTGTTAGAAGCACTTATCAGAGAAGTTAAGGAAGAAACAGGCCTAGACGTAAAAAAATCAGACCTAATAAGATTAAATCATCTGTGGTTTGCAGAAATAGAGAGAAAAGACGGCAAGAAAATCTGGTCAATAATACCATTCATAGCAAAAAAGTTCTCAGGCTCTCTAAGCGCGGACAATGAAACTATTCCAGAATGGATTTCAATAGACGAATTAGATAAACTAGATCTTTTGCCAAATGTCAAAGAAATTATTACAGACGCTAGAGCTTTGCAACAGGGCTAGATCCTGCATGCCATGACTGCCTAGGTCTGATGTATACGCTGTATATTCTTTCTGAGTTGTCATCTAATACAATTGCTACACCTTTCATCTTTGGTAAATCTATCAAATATTTTGTAATGTCAAACAACATGTATGTTTGCATGATAGATCTCAAAGAATCAATATCAGATTTTGCAGTAAGCATATGAGATATTAATAAATCTGACTGTGCCAAAGCATCTTGATTCAACTTTTCAGGTCTTTGTGTTGCTAATAGCAACCCAATACCTGGTTGTCTACCTTCTCTAATTATTCTAAGTAATATATCTTGTGAAGCAGGCTTTTCACTACTAGAAATAAAATTATGTGCCTCGTCTATCAATATCCAGCAAACAGGTGTTTTTTTAATAAAGATGCCTTCTGTTTCAGCTATCTCTTCCTTTCTTCTAGCTATTGTACGTTCTCCAAATATTTTTCTACATATTATTGAAATAAGTAAAGTTCTAACATTTTGTGATGTCAAGCTTACATCAACAACACTTGCTTTACCGTTTTCCAAAAGTTTAGGCATTTTAGATTGTCCGAAAATTCCCCAACTTCTTGCAACTTCAAACATATTTTCCAAAGCCAATTTTTCAGAAGAAAATCCTTCTTGCTCTTTAAGAATATTTATCAAATCATCAAGACTATACTGCCCTTTCTTCCTAGAAATACTAACAGCTCTTTGAAGCAATATACCTATAGTCTCTGTGGCTCTCAGTTCAAATACACTAAGCCAATCATCTCCACTCAATTCATCAGCAGATATAGAAAATACATCATCAAAATCAACACCAGCTTTTCTAAAAGTATTTGATTGTCCTTCAGGAACATATATATTTATTGGAAACCCTTGAGGTTTTAATCCAATATTATTCAAAGGCACAACATCTTTCTCATTAGACTGTTTCATTGTCCAAAAAATACCTTGAGTATCTACAATCACAGAACATAAATTCTTTCTATATTCATCAGGTAGCTTCATCATCTCTTCAACAAATACACCTATACTATAGGATTTTCCAGAACCTCTTTTACCACATAACACAACTAAATGTGGTCTCAAAATATCCATCAAAACAGGTGTAGTAAAATGAGAATCTTCTCCAGTTCCAACAATATGTCTTCCAATATTTATTGTACCTGCTGAGCCATATTTCTTAGTGTCTTCAGCATCTCTACCAATAACTATCTGCATCTGCTTTTCCTTAAGTATAGACATACTATGACTTTAACGCAAGTATTATATATTGTTTACAGTAGAAGACATTAGCTTCTAAATAGCCAATGTTTCTACATATAGTATTTGAAAGAGTTTCAAAAGAATTGTAAACCAAATGCTTTATTTGCTATTGCAGAATCTTTTTATTCCACCCTTTCATAGTTATGGTATGCTCGATTTGGAGAAAACAAAAATAATACACCTTTCTACAGCATCAAAAAATGTTGAGATAACAGGCGAAGTAAGACAAATAGGAAACATTCGCGATGTAAGTACAAGATATGGTCCTTCAAAAGTAGTTGATGCTATAATAGAAGATGAGACCGGTGAAATAACACTTGTAGTCTGGGGAGACCTTACAGAAAAGATCAAAGAAGGAAGCAAAGTAAAGGTTACAAAATCATATGTCTCAGAATGGAATGGCAAACTTCAGCTAAATGTAGGTAGATTTGGAAAACTACTTATTATCAATTAAATAAAGTCTTTTGCCAGAATCATAGTTATAAAGAGTTGAATAATAGGAAAGCCTTCCGTATATTCTCTCAAAAACTTCTCTTTTGTGATCTTTCTTTATCAAGAGATCAATAGTATCTGCTATAGCATCCTCAACGTCATCAGCTCCTCGATAGCTCTTTTGGCGCATAATTTCTGGTAATCCTAAAACTTTCCAAGCTTCATTAAGCACATCTTCCTTTCTCAAAGATCTATTAGCTACTGTCATTCAACTACAGTATATAGAAAAGAATAAAAATTTATACCAGACAACCGATAGATTAGTAATGAAATCAAGAAAAATGAAGGGATTTGAACCATTGGTTGCAGCTACCCTATTGATAGCAGTAGCTTTGATGCTGGCAATCATAATATACCAGTGGCAGATATCATATATTCATAGCTCTACAGGAGATATAGAAAGTAGTGCTAACAAAAAGTTAGTCTGCGATAGAGCAGATATATCATTCACTAATGTCTCTTATAACTGTGGATTATCATGTTCTTCTGGCGTCCAACATACTCTGGATGTAAAACTTAAGAATTACGGAGATGTAGGGTTGAATATAGAAAAAATATACTTGAAAAATACAGCAGGATCATTGATAGAATATCCAGGAGGCCAGTTAGAAATAGGAGAAGTAAAATCATTCAAAAACATATCATTATCATCATGTCAAGGAATAAATAAATCATTAGAAGAAGTTCTTGTAATAACAGATTGTCCAAATATATTTGTTAGTGTTCCAGCAGATAAAATAAATTGGATTAATTGCTAATAATTTTGAAATGCTATTAATATTTTGAAAATTTAGTTAATCCAGCTCTTGCCAAATTAGATAGACCACAGATATTTCTATGCATAGTTTGATAGTATTCAAATCTTTTTTCAAGTTCTTCTAAAAATTCTGCAGAAACTTCTCTAATACCATTTCTTATGGCATATAACTGATATCCGTAGGCTCCATATTCTAGTATTGTTTCATTAGAAATAATATTACCTAAAAAATGCAGCTGTCTTGAATGTGCACCTTCGTGATCAACTAATATACTAAGAAAATCATCTTCTCTTTGAATCCAAGAAGATTCATACGAACTTGGATATACCATTGTCAAAAAATATCCATGAGGTAAAAATTTATTAGATTTTGTCTCCATAGGAATTCGTTCTTCTGATCTAGGTGATCTACCATCATACAGGGCTTTATGAATATAAGTTCCATCTAGTTTTATAGAATCAAGATGTGATTGCCTAAATCTTTCATCTTCTCTAGCTCTCTGAAACATCTCTTCAGTGGTTCTCTTCAAACGTCGTATGATGGATAAGTATTAGCCTGTAGGAATCATATATTTTTGGTGAAAAACATGAAACCTACTAATTGTCCAAGTTGTGGACACAGGCTAATAAAAAATGGTATTAGGAGACTTAAATACAG